>URJN01000007.1 GCA_900548125.1 uncultured Eubacteriales bacterium | reverse complement strand
GACAAACGGATTTTGATATCGTCACGGAATATTCGGAAAATATCGATTTTCCGCCCGGCAGCATCGGTGTTTGTGAAGACTCAAATTCCGAAGCTCTCAAATTACTTATGAAAAACTGCGTTCCGGTCATCAGCTGCGGAATGAACGGAAAAAATACCGTTACGCTTTCAAGCGTCGGCGGCAGCGCCGCCTTGGTTTCGCTGCAAAGAACTGTCACGGATATTTACGGGCGCGACAGAGAGCCTGCGGAATTTCGTATAAGGCTGACGCACAGCCGCAGTCCGTTTGCGGTTGCGGCAGCTGCTGCGGCTCTTCTGCTTCTCGGAATTACCCCCGATGAATTTTAAGCTGTGTGCGGTATACGGCACGGCAGACGGGAACGGATTTCCGCCTGCCTATTCATAATCCTCTATTGCCTGCACAGCCTCGTCTCTGGTCGGAAATGCGATTCCGTTCCGCAAAATCCGCACATCCTCCTCAGGCAGCTCGTTAAGGCTTATTTCTCCGAACACATCGCTTATTTTCCCGTCGTTATAAAGCGCAACGGAATTTCCGTATGCCTTAAGTACCCAGGAGGCAGGCTCGTAATCGCGGTTTTCCGCCGCCAGACCTATAACGGTGAGTATTATCACCGCCGCGGCAGTGAGTACCGCTGCCGCGCTTGATATATTTCGGCGCATTTTATTTTCCATAATTCACCTTCTTTTATCAGTATTTTTGCCCATACTTTTCCTTTATATTCATTTTCGGGAGTGCAGCCTTTAATGCCTGTGATTTTAACAATAATTCTTTTGATTCCGGCGGCAGTAGCCGCCTCGTATTTTTGCTATCGGCTTGCGTTTTCCGTCCCGAAGCAAAGCAGAGAAGCCCTTTTTGAAATGCCCGATACCGAGCAATACGCACCCTATAGCGCCGAGGCGAGGCAAATGATAAGCGATGCGCTCGAAATTCCGTATAAGGAAGCCGTTGTCACATCATATGACGGACTTCGTCTTTTCGGGAAATGCTATATTGCAAGCGCCGACGCTCCGTGGCTTATAATGCTCCACGGATACAGAAGCGGTGCGGAAAGAGATTTTTGCGGCGGGCTTAAATTCGGAATCGATTCGGGCTTTAATGTTCTGCTTGTCGATCAGCGCGCTCACGGCAAAAGCGAGGGGAAGTGCCTTACCTTCGGAATAAAGGAGCGGTACGACTGCCTGACCTGGATAAATTATGTTATATCGCAGGCGGGCGGCAGCTGTAAGATCGCGCTTTACGGAATGTCCATGGGTGCAGCCACCGTGCTTATGGCGGCAGGCTCAGGGCTTCCGAAAAATGTTGCCTGCATAGTGGCAGACTGCGGCTATACATCCCCAAAAGCAATCATTAAAAAGGTGATACGCGAAATGCATTATCCCGTTTTCCCGACCTATGCGCTTGTAAGACTGGGAGGAATGCTGTTCGGCGGATTTGATATCGAAGAATATTCTGCGGTGCAGGCGATGGAGAAATGCGATATCCCGGTTTTGTTTATCCACGGCGCTGACGACCGCTTCGTGCCGTGCGATATGGGCAGGGAAAATCACAGGCACTGCCGCGCAGAGGGTAAAAAGCTTCTGATAGTCCCGAACGCCGGACACGGAATGAGCTATATGTCCGATAAAAGGGCTTACCTCGGCACGGTCTCCGAATTTTTGAAGAGCGCCCTTGAAACCTGAAGGTCAATATAAATATAAACCGTATAATGCATAAGTTAACATAAAAAAGTGGATAACTCGGTGGAAAAGTCAAAAATCCTGTTTATTCAACAAAAAACGCTGTGGATAAAAATGGGGAAAAACGGAGGAATATTGTGGGAAAGCCGGTGAAAACTTTTTGTGCGCGGGTCAAAACTGGTTGGGTGAATATAAAAGTCGGGTCAGTTATAAAGTTTATCACGGCATGTGCGCATGTTTTGGGGATTTCATTCATACCTCTGGCGGGGGAAGCGGAAAAGGCTGGGGAGGGAGAAGGATGAGAGGAAAACTGCGCGTGATGACGATGAGCTTATTGTCCTTGACCGGACTTTGCACGGCGATGCTTTTTGCCTGCGCGGGCGGAAACGCCGTTCAGACATTCTCGAATCGGACTGCCGCGGAAGCGGCGCAGCCGGCGGACAGACCGCTGACCGGCATGGTGATTGCCATCGACGCGGGACACGGCGGTTATGACGGCGGTGCGGTCGGCAGGGTCAGCGGCATTCCGGAAAAAGGATTGAATCTGGATGTCGCCCAAAAGCTCCGGATGCTTCTGGAAAATCAGGGCGCACGGGTCATCATGACCCGCACGGACGACTACGCGCTCTGCGACGAAAACCCGACGATTCGCAAAAAGCTCCAGGATATGCAGCGTCGGGCGGCAATCATCACGGAAGGCGGCGCGCAGATGGTGCTTTCAATCCACATGAACGAATACGCCGGACGAAGCCAGAGCGGTCCGCAGGTGTTTTATCGGGAGGGATGCCCGTCGGGGCGGCTTTTGGCGGGTGCTGTGCAGGAGGCGATGAACGAGCAGCTTGAACCGCCCAAGAAGCGGACTGCGCTCGGCGGGGATTATTATATTCTGACGCTGGGTTTGCCGAGCGTGCTGGTGGAATGTGGCTTCCTTTCCAACGCCAAAGAGGAAAGAAAGCTGCTGGACGAAGAATACCGCGGGCGGGTTGCGCAGTCGGTTGCGGCGGGCGTTTTGGCTTGGCAGTCGCTGGGGCAGGAAAAACCGGAGCCGCTGCCCGCTGTGGACAGAAGCGGCGAGCCGCACGATGAAACGTGAATGTCAAACGACTTGTCAACCTTTAACATGAAATCCTTTCATGATTCGGTGTGATAAACAGGCTTCACATGGATAAAAATGGCTTGACAGCTTGTGGCATGCGTGATAAGATATGGACACATATTCGGCGATGAAGAGGAAAAAACCGCGTGGAAACGCTAAGCGAGGGAGCGATGGTGCGAGGCTCCTGCGGGGGCGCGCGGGATGATCGCCTCGGAGCCGCAGGCTGAACGCGCTGGCGCTGTGTAGGTCTGCCGGATTTCCTCCGTTACAGGGGAAGGGGCATCAAACCATTGTGCCCGCTGAGCGTGCGTAGGCACGGAATTTAGGTGGTACCGCGGAAGCAGCCTTTCGCCCTAAAGCAGGGTGAAAGGCTGCTTTTTAGATTTTCGGAGGAGTGATGGAATCAGATGAAACTCAACGGAGCGGCGATTCTGATTGAATGCCTGATTGAGCAGAACGTCGGCACGGTGTTTGGTTTTCCCGGCGGCGCGGTTTTGCCCATTTATGATGAACTTTATAAGCGTCAGGACAGAATTCAGCATGTGCTGACTGCGCATGAGCAGCATGCGGGTCACGCGGCGGACGGCTATGCCCGCGCCAGCGGAAAGACGGGCGTGTGCATCGCCACGAGCGGCCCCGGCGCGACCAATCTGGTGACGCCGATTGCGACGGCATATATGGATTCTTCTCCCGTGGTCTTTATCACCGGAAACGTGCCGCAGAGTCTGATGGGAACGGATTCCTTTCAGGAGGCAGACATCTCCGGCATGACGATGCCGGTTACCAAGCACAACTATCTGGTTACGCGCGTAGAAAAGCTCGCGGATACCATTCGCGAAGCGTTTTACATTGCCGGAAGCGGACGCCCCGGTCCGGTGCTGATTGACATCCCCAAGGATGTGCAGATTGCCGAAACGGAGTATGAGCCGGTGCTGGGCGACGCGCTGATTCCCAAGCTCTCCGCCAAGCATCCGACCGCACAGCTGCGTCCGGAGGGCGAGGCGCTGGAACGCTACAAGGTCAAAGCCGAGCCGCGCCTTGAAAAGGCGGCGCAGCTGATTGCCGAGGCGCATAAGCCGCTGATTTACTGCGGCGGCGGCGTCACCATCTCCGGCGCGGAGGATGAGCTGGCGGCGTTTGCCGACCGGATCGACGCGCCGGTGGTATCCACGCTGATGGGCTTGGGTGCATTGCCGGCGGATAACCCGCGCATGCTCGGCATGCTCGGCATGCACGGCACGCACGCGGCGAATATCGCCATGCAGCGGTGCGATTTGCTGATTGCCGTCGGCGTTCGTTTTTCCGACCGTGCGCTGGGCAATGCCGAAACGTTTGCGGCGCAGGCCAAGGTGCTTCATATCGACATCGACCGCGCGGAAATCAACAAGAACGTGTCTACGACGCTGCATATCACGGGCGACGCGCGTATCGTTCTGGAACTGCTGCTTGCCCGCGTTTCCCAAAAGAGCCACGAACAGTGGATGCAGCAGGCGCGAAGCATGATGGAGGAATACCTGAGCGACGAGCTGTTTGAGCCGCGCAAGATTCTGCGTCAGATGGCGGCGATTGCGCCGGAGATGACCGTTGCGACGGACGTTGGACAGCATCAGATGTGGACGGCGCAGCATTTCCCATTCCTGCGTCCGCGCCAGCTCATCACGAGCGGCGGTCTGGGAACGATGGGCTTCGGCTTGGGCGCGGCGATGGGCGCGGCGGCAAGCGATCCCGAGGGCAGACCGGTCGCGCTGGTCACGGGCGACGGCTCCTTCCGCATGAACCTGACCGAGCTTTCGACCATCGGCTATTACGGCATACCGGTCATCATCATGATTTTCAACAACGGCACGCTGGGCATGGTTCGCCAGTGGCAGACGCTCTTCTTCGGGCATCGCTACAGCCAGACGACGCTCGACCGCGGCCCGGACTTCATGAAGCTCGCCGACGCCTACGGCTTGAGCGGCACGCGCGTCAATACGGTTGAAGCGTTTACGGCGGCGTTCCGGAAGGCGGTCGAGGAAAAGAAGCCGTGCATCATCGAGTGCATGCTGGATATCGACGAGATGGTTGCGCCGATGGTTGCCCCCGGTTCCCCGATTGACTCGTTCTGCCTGAATTGACGGAGGTGAGCGGATGATGATGATGAATCCCGAAAATCGGCGCCGCTATACCGTCGGCGTGCTGGTCTCCAACGAACCGGGCGTGCTTTCCCGCGTATCCGGTCTGTTCTCCCGCCGCGGCTTCAACATCGAAAGCCTGGCGGTCGGTCCGACGCAGGACAGCGAGGTTTCCCGCATCACCATCGTCGTTCTCGGCGATGATGCGCATATCGAGCAGCTCGTTCAGCAGCTTTATAAGCTGATTTGCGTGCAGAAGGTTCAGGTGCTGAGCAATCGCAACGACGTAGAGCGGCAGCTTCTGCTGGTCAAGGTCGCGGCGGATGTCAAAGAACGCGAGGGCTTGATGCGGCTGGTCGATATCTTCAAGGCAAAGGTGCTGGACGTGACAAAGTCCTCGATGATTCTGGAAATCACGGGCGACAACGATAAGGTGACCGCGATGCTGCGGCTGCTGGAGGATTATGGCATTCTGGAGCTGGTGCGCACAGGCGTCGTCGCGCTCGAACGCGGCGACAGCGTCATGAGTTCGGATATATTTGACTGAAACCCCAGACAAAAAACAGGAGGAACATAAAATGGCACAGATGTTTTACGCTCAGGATTGCAACCTCGAATACCTGATGGGCAAGAAGATTGCCATCGTCGGCTATGGTTCCCAGGGTCATGCGCATGCGCTGAATCTTCGCGATTCCGGCTGCGATGTGGTCGTTGCGCTGTATGAAGGCAGCAAGAGCTGGAAGAAGGCGGAAGACGCCGGTCTGACCGTCATGACCACGGCGGAAGCCGCCAAGGTCGCGGACATGATCATGATTTTGATCAACGACGAAAAGCAGGCGGCGATGTATCACAAGGACATCGAGCCGTATCTGCGCCCCGGCATGATTCTCGCGTTTGCGCACGGCTTCAATATCCATTTCGGCTGCATCAAGCCGCCCAAGGATATCGACGTGGTGATGATTGCGCCGAAGGGCCCCGGCCACACCGTCCGCAGCCAGTATCTTGAGGGCAAGGGCGTGCCTGACCTCATCGCCGTCTATCAGGATGCGTCTGGCAAGGCGCAGGATTACGCGCTGGCATATGCGGCGGGCATCGGCGGCGCACGCGCTGGCATCCTCAAGACGACGTTCCGCGAGGAGACCGAGACCGACCTGTTCGGCGAGCAGTGCGTCCTCTGCGGCGGCGTGACCGCGCTGATGAAGGCGGGCTTTGACACGCTGGTTGAGGCGGGTTATCAGCCGGAGAACGCATATTTCGAGTGTATCCACGAGATGAAGCTCATCGTTGACCTCATTTTCGCACATGGCTTTGCCGGAATGCGCTACTCCATCTCCAACACTGCCGAGTACGGCGATTACGAGATCGGTCAGCGTCTGATTACCGAGGAGACCAAGAAGGAAATGAAGAAGGTGCTGACCGAGATTCAGGACGGCACGTTTGCCCGCAACTGGCTGCTGGAAAACCAGAGCGGCTGTGTCCATTTCCTCGCCAAGCGCCGCATCGAGGCGGGCAGCCAGCTGGAGGAAGTCGGCAAGGATCTGCGCAGCAAGATGAGCTGGGGCACGAAGGTGGAGGAGCTGTAAGATGGCAGTCAGTGATCGCGTAAAGTCCGGCCCGGAGAAAGCACCGCACCGGTCTCTTTGGAAAGCGCTGGGTCTGACCGACGAGGAGCTGAAGCTCCCGCTTATCGGCGTGGTCAGCGCAAAGTCCGAGTGCGTCCCCGGACACAACCACCTGAACAATATCGCGCAGGCGGTCAAGGACGGCATCCGTCTGGCGGGCGGCGTGCCGGTCGAATTTCCGGCAATCGGCGTCTGCGACGGCATCGCGATGGGTCATGTCGGCATGAAGTATTCGCTCGCTTCCCGTGAGCTGATTGCCGACAGCTGTGAATCCATGGCGATTGCGCATGGCTTTGACGGCATGGTGTTCATCCCGAACTGCGACAAGATCGTTCCGGGCATGCTGATGGCGGCGCGCCGCCTGAACCTGCCCGCGATGGTCATCTCCGGCGGCCCGATGCTGCCCGGACGCATGCCCGGCGGCAAGGACGATATGGATTTGAACTCCGTGTTTGAAGCCGTCGGCGCGTATAAGGCAGGCAAGATGGACGATGCACAGCTTAACGCCGTCGAATCCTCCGCGTGCCCGGGCTGCGGCAGCTGCTCCGGCATGTTTACTGCCAACTCCATGAACTGCATCACCGAGGTCATCGGCATGGCGCTTCCGGGCAACGGCACGATTGCGGCTGTGGATGCGGCGCGTATTCGCCTCGCCAAAAAGACGGGCATGCGCATCGTCGAGCTGGTCAGGGAAGGGCTGACGCCGGACAAAATCATGACCGAGTCCGCGTTCCGCAACGCGCTCTGTCTGGATATGGCACTGGGCTGCTCCACCAATACCGTGCTGCATCTGCCGGCAATCGCCCATGAAGCGGGCATCGACTTTGACCTCAACTGGGTCAACGAAGCGAGCGCGAAGGTGCCGAACCTGTGCCACCTTGCGCCCGCCGGTCATCATCACGTCATCGACCTGCATCTGGCGGGCGGCGTGATGGGCGTGCTCAGCGAACTGAAAGGGCGCGGACTGCTGGATGAAAACGCGCTGACTGTTTCCGGCATGACGCTGGGCGAAGAAATCAGCCTGAGCGGAAATTACAACCACGAGGTCATCCGTCCCTTTGACGAGCCGTATTCCCCGACCGGCGGACTGATGATCCTGCGCGGCAACCTCGCTCCGGACGGCGCGGTCGTCAAGCGCAGCGCGGTCGCCAAGGAAATGCTGGTGCATGAAGGCCCCGCCCGCGTCTTTAACAGCGAGGACGAAGCCATCGCCGCCATCTATGCCAGCAAAATCAAGCCGGGCGACGTCGTGGTCATCCGCTATGAAGGCCCGAAGGGCGGACCCGGCATGCGCGAAATGCTCAGCCCGACCAGCGCAATCTGCGGCATGGGGCTGGATAAGGAGGTCGCGCTCATCACGGACGGACGCTTCTCCGGCGCGACCCGCGGCGCGGCAATCGGACATGTATCTCCGGAAGGCGCGAGCGGCGGTATGATCGGCATCATCGAGGAGGGCGACATCATCTCCATCGATATTCCTGCCGGCAAGCTGGAATTGAAGGTGGACGAGGAGACCCTTGCCAAGCGTCGCGAGGCATGGGTTTGCCCGCCGCCGAACGTTACGAAGGGCTATCTGGCGCGCTATGCCAAGCTGGTTTCCAGCGCGAACAAGGGCGCCGTGGTCGAATAAACCGCGAAAACGACAATAAGCAGCAGATGAAGCCTCTCTTCTCCAAAACGGGAAGGGAGGCTTCTTTGCTGAAAATAAGGCGGGAAAGAGAAGGGTTTATGCCAAAAAGAAGGATAACCCTTTTTTCTCCCTTGCCCTTTTCCTGCTCCGGTGTTATACTGTACACTGAAAAAATGGTGGACTACGCCATTTGCGAAACGATAAAGGAAGTGCGCTTTTGCAAGGCGATGAAATCAAGGCGGCGCAGTCCGCTTTTTCCCTGCCCGATCCGCGGGAATTGAACCCGCTCCAGATGGCGTATTTGGGCGATACGCTGCATGATCTGTATGTGCGCAGCATGCTCGTTTCCAGAAAGATGAGCGTCGGCGCAATGCACAAGCAGGCGGTCAGGATGGTCAGCGCGGCGGCGCAGGCGCGTATGCTGGAGGCGATTGAGCCGGAGCTGACCGAACAGGAAGCCGATATCACCCGCCGCGGACGCAACGCGCAGGCGAAACACGCCGCGCCCAAGCATGCGGATCCGGCGGACTACGCGCATGCGACCGGATTGGAAGCCCTCTGGGGTTATCTATATGTGACAAAGCAAACGGACAGGCTGGATACGCTCATCCGGCTTGCCATCCTGCGTACGGAGGATATATGGCACAAGCAAAGCTAAAGGTCGTGCTGCTTCGCGCGACGCCCGATCCGGATGATCTGGTTGCGCTGGGTGCGCGGCTATGCTACGCGCAGGCGGATATCGACGCGCTGAAGGAAAAGGTCGAAAGTGCCGACCAGCGGGCGTTCGTTGAGCGTGTGATGCAGCGCGGACACCTGTCCGTAACGGAACACGCGGCGTTCACATTCGCGGTCGAGGGCGTGAGCCGCGCCCTGCTTGCCCAGCTGACGCGCCATCGCATCGCGTCGTTCTCGGTGCAGAGCCAGCGTTATGTTTCCATGGCGAAGGGCTTTGACTACGTCATTCCCCCGGCAATCGAAGCACTGGGCGAGAGCGAAAAGCAGGAATTTATCCGCCAGATGGACACCATTCATGAATGGTATTGCCATTGGCAGGAAAAACTGGGCGGGGCGAAGGAAAGTGCAAACGAGGATGCGCGCTTTGTTCTGCCCAACGCCGCATCGACGCGCCTGCTGGTGACGATGAACGCGCGCGAGCTGATGCACTTCTTCTCGCTGCGCTGCTGCAACCGCGCACAGTGGGAGATTCGCGAAATGGCGTGGCAGATGCTGACCCTGTGCAAGCAGGCGGCACCGGCTCTGTTTGAACATGCGGGTCCGGCATGCGTATCTGGTGCCTGTCCGGAGGGAAAGAATACCTGCGGCAAAATGGCGGAAGTACGCGAGAAGGCAAAGAGCCTGTAAAACCCCGCCAACCGGCGCAAAGCCGGCTGCATTCCGATAAAATCACGCGGATTTTTTCCGGTGCTGCTCATGAAAGCGCGGGGAATCATCCGCATAACCCAAATACTCTTTGAACCAGTTGCTGAGGAAGGAAATCACAATGGCTTATTACGATCAGTTTACCAAGAAACCGCGCAGTCCGCGTGACGATTGGCGCGATGACGAAGAAACCCTGCGTCCGGAGCGCGACGGCGAACAGAATCGCCGTCCGAATGGCGGCGAACGCCGTTCCTATGGCGACCGCCCGAACAATGGTGAACGCCGTCCGTATGGCGAGCGTCCGAATGGCGGCGAACGCCGTTCCTATGGCGACCGTCCGAGCAATGGTGAACGCCGTCCGTATGGCGACCGTCCGAATAATGGCGAACGCCGTCCGTATGGCGACCGCCCGAACAATGGTGAACGCCGTCCGTATGGCGAGCGTCCGAACAATGGTGAACGCCGTCCGTATGGCGAGCGTCCGAATAATGGCGAACGCCGTCCGTATGGCGACCGTCCGAATAATGGCGAACGCCGTCCGTATGGTGACCGTCCGAATAATGGCGAACGCCGTCCGTATGGTGACCGCCCGAATAATGGCGAACGCCGTCCTTACGGTGATCGTCCGATGAATGACCGCCGTCCTCCGATGCCGCGTCCTGCCATGACGCCGCCGCCCGTGCAGGAAGAGGAGATGCAGAGCAATCTGCTCGTAGGCCGCAACCCCATCCGCGAAGCACTCAAGGCGGGACGCGACATGGAGAAGCTGCTCGTTGCGAAGGGCGAATTGATTGGCTCTGCGCGTGAAATCGTTGCGATGGCGCGTGAGCAGAAGGTTATCGTTCAGGAAGTGGATCGTGCGCATCTGGATGCGATGGCACCGGGGCATCAGGGCTTGATTGCGGTCGTTTCCGCCTATGCGTATAAGACGGTGGACGACATGCTGGCTCTGGCGAAGGAGCGCGGCGAGGAGCCGTTCCTCGTCATTCTCGACGGCGTGACCGACCCGCATAACCTCGGCGCCATCATCCGCAGTGCGGAGTGCGCGGGTGCGCACGGCGTCATCATTCCTGAACGCCGCGCGGTGGGCTTGACTCCGGCGGCGGTCAAGGCGAGCGCGGGCGCGGTGGAATATCTGCCGGTCGCGCGCGAGGTCAACCTGACCCGCACCATTGAACGGCTTAAAAAAGAGGGCATCTGGATTTACGGCACGGCGATGAACGGCGAGGATTACCGCAAGGTCGATTATTCCGGCGCGAAGGCACTGGTCATCGGCTCGGAAGGAGAGGGCATGAGCCGTCTGGTCAGCGAGAGCTGCGATAAGGTCGTGACCCTGCCGATGAAGGGCAAGATTGAATCTCTGAACGCATCTGTAGCGGCGGGCATCCTGCTCTACGCGATGATGGACGCGAAGTAAGATGAAACCGCTTCTGCTGGTGGATGGCTACAATGTCATCGGTGCGTGGAATGTGCCGCGCGAGGAGCATTTGACCATTCAGGAAGCCCGGGAACGGCTGATTCATCTCATTGCCGACTATGCGGGGTACTCCGGCGAGGAAGTAATCGTCGTCTTTGACGGACACTACACCGACCGCCCCATGCACTCCAAGACCATGATGCACGGCGTGGAGGTCGTCTTTACCAAGCACGGCGAAAGTGCCGATAACTACATCGAAGCAGCCTGCGACGCCGCACCCAGATGGCGGCGCGTGCGCGTGGCGACCAGCGACGCCGTTGAGCAGACGGTAACGCTCGGACGCGGCGCGGAACGCATCTCCTCCAGAGAATTCCTGATGGAGATATCGCAGGTCAGGCAGACCGGACGGGTGCGCATGCGCGAGGAAAGCGTTTCGCGCGGCGACATCTTTTCCCGGCTGCCGCCCCATCAGCGCGAGGTTTTTGAGCGCATGCGCAGGGGCAAAGAATGAGCAGGGAGGTTGCCATGCATCAGGATTTTGACAACATGACCGATGAAGAAATCGCCCTGCTTGCCCAGCAGGGGGATGCCGACGCATCGGAATATCTGCTCAACAAATACAAGAATTTCGTGCGCTCCAAGGCGCGTTCGTATTTTCTTGTCGGCGCAGACCATGAGGACATTGTGCAGGAGGGTATGATCGGGCTGTTTAAGGCGTTTCGCGATTTTCGCCCGGACAAGCTCGCTTCCTTCCATGCCTTTGCCGAAATCTGCGTGACCCGACAGATTATTACCGCCATCAAGACGGCGACCCGCCAGAAGCATATCCCGCTCAACTCCTATGTGTCGCTCAACAAGCCGATTTACGAGGAGGAGAGCGACCGCACGCTGCTGGATGTCATCACGGAGGGGCGAAACACCGATCCGGAGGAGCTGCTGATTGGCAGGGAAAGCTATGTGAGCATCGAAAGCCGCATCGACGAGGCACTGTCTCCGCTGGAGAGGCGCGTCCTGGCGGCGTATCTGGACGGAAAGAGCTATCAGGAGATTGCGCAGATGCTCGACAGGCATGTCAAGAGCATCGACAACGCACTGCAAAGGGTCAAGCATAAGCTCGAAAAGCTGATGGAAGAACGGGCAAATTGACCTGCCGGACTGACCGAGGGACAAAAAAGGCGCACGGCTTGCAGAATGGAGAATGATTTTGCAGGTAAAAATGCGCCGGTGTCTTGACAATTTCCTCATATTTGGATAGAATATGGATGTATAAACCGGTTGACAGCCATTTGCAGGTGTAGTTTAATGGCAGAACTTCAGCTTCCCAAGCTGACCGCGTGGGTTCGATTCCCATCACCTGCTCCAACGCGACCACCGACAATTCGGCGGGCCGCACCATAACTGTCAGCCGAAATTATCGAGGAGGTTATTCCAATGGCGAAGCAAAAGTTTGAGCGCACCAAGCCGCACGTAAACATTGGCACCATCGGCCACGTTGACCACGGCAAGACGACCCTGACCGCTGCCATCACGATGGTTCTGTCTACCTTCGGCGAAGCGCAGGCAATGCGTTACGACGAAATCGACAAGGCACCGGAAGAGAAGGCGCGCGGAATCACGATTAACACCGCGCACGTCGAGTATGAGACCGAGAAGCGTCACTATGCTCACGTTGACTGCCCCGGCCACGCCGACTATGTCAAGAACATGATCACCGGCGCTGCTCAGATGGACGGCGCGATCCTGGTCGTGTCTGCTCCGGACGGCCCGATGCCGCAGACCCGTGAGCACATCCTGCTCGCGCGTCAGGTTGGCGTTCATTACATCGTTGTCTTCCTGAACAAGACCGATATGATGGACGACGAAGAGCTGCTTGAGCTGGTCGAGATGGAAATCCGCGAGCTGCTGAGCTCCTACGGCTTCCCGGGCGACGAGATCCCGATCATCCGCGGTTCCGCGCTGAAGGCTCTGGAGTATGTCCAGAACGGCGGCACCGATCCGAAGAATGCGCCGGAGTGCCAGTGCATCTTCAAGCTGATGGACGCTGTCGATGAGTACATTCCGTCCCCGGAGCGCGACACCGACAAGCCGTTCCTGATGCCTGTTGAGGACGTGTTCTCCATCACGGGCCGTGGTACCGTTGCGACCGGTCGTGTTGAGCGCGGCGTGGTTAAGGTATCCGACACGGTTGAAATCGTTGGCCTGCAGGACAAGCCGCGCAGCACGGTTGTTACCGGTGTGGAAATGTTCCGCAAGCTGCTGGATCAGGCTGAGGCCGGCGACAACATCGGCGTTCTGCTGCGTGGTATCCAGCGCAACGAGGTCGAGCGCGGCCAGGTTCTGGCTAAGCCGGGCTCCATCCATCCGCACACCCACTACATGGGTCAGGTTTACGTTCTGACGAAGGAAGAGGGCGGCCGTCATACCCCGTTCTTCAACGGCTATCGTCCGCAGTTCTACTTCCGTACCACCGACGTTACCGGCAACATCAAGTTGCCGGAGGGCGTTGAGATGGTTATGCCGGGCGACAACGTGGACATGGAGTGCACGCTGATCACCCCGATCGCTATGGACGAGAAGCTGCGTTTCGCTATCCGCGAGGGCGGCCGTACCGTCGGCTCCGGCGTTGTCACCAAGATCCTTGAGTGATACCCGGTCTGAAACGATCATCTAAAAGGGGTTGTTGAAAAGCAGCCCCAGATAAAAAGAGTGAACGAGATCATCTGAAAGGATGTTCAAGTTCACTCTTTTGTTTGTTTTGAGGGCAGAGGGTGTTATTTGAATTTGCGGTCTTTGTGCCGACTGGCATAGTGATAGGTTTGTCCGTTTTATTCGCTGTTTATCAATGTGAGAATGACGCTGTATAAGCCGCTATCCTATAAAAAGCTCTCCAACATACAGATTGCCAACACAGTAAAAAACAGTAAATTGACACAGAAAATAACGGGGATGCTTGTACGGCGTTTCATTCGGTGGTAAAATAAATCATACGATAGGTTTGAATCTTTCGGCGGGAGGTTATTGACCATGAAAAGACGCATCGGTATCCTGACCAGCGGTGGCGACTGCCCCGGCTTGAACGCCTGTATTCGCGGTGTTGCGCGCGCAAGCTATTCCATGTTTGATACGGAGATTGTCGGCATTCAGGATGGCTACGCAGGCTTGATTTCCGGCGACTATAAGGAAATGAAGCAGTCGGACTTTTCCGGCATTCTGACCCTTGGCGGAACAATCCTCGGCACGCGCCGCACGCCGTTCCGCAACATGCGCGTCATCGGCGAGGACAACGTGGACAAGGTCAAGGCGATGAAAAGCAACTACAAGAAGATGAAGCTCGATTGTCTGGTGACGCTTGGCGGAAACGGCACGCATAAGACCGCGAACATGCTCGCTGAAGAAGGGCTGAACGTCATCGGTTTGCCCAAGACCATCGACAACGATATCTGGGGAACGGACGTGACCTTCGGCTTCCATACCGCGGTGGACATTGCAACCGAGGTCATCGACCGCATCCACACCACGGCTGCGAGCCATGGACGCTGTATGGTCATCGAAATCATGGGCAATAAGGCGGGCTGGCTGACGCTTTACTCCGGTATAGCCGGTGGTGCGGATATCATCCTTCTGCCGGAAATTCCGTATGATATCAATATCGTTGCGGAAGCCGTGCGCCGCCGTGCGGAAAACGGCAAGGCGTTTTCCATCGTTGCGGTGGCGGAAGGCGCGATGAGCGTTGAGGAAGCCGCGATGAAGAAGAAGGATCGCGTCCTGTTCCGTCAGGAAGCGGGCTTCAACGGTATTGCCAACCGGATTGCCAAGCAGCTGGAGGAAATGGTCGGCGTTGAAGCGCGCGCCGTTGTTCCGGGGCATGTGCAGCGCGGCGGCTCTCCCAGCGCATACGACCGCATGCTCTCTACCATCTTTGGCGTACATGCCGCGCAGCTCCTGCACGCATGGAACAGCCCCGTTTCCGGGGTTTACCGTGTCCATCCGAACGGCTTTCTGGAGCAGGCACAGCTATGATCTATCTCGATGCCGGGGCGACTACGCTCCAGAAGCCATCTGCGGTCGCCTTTGCGGTACAGAGTGCCATGCGCCGCATGGCAACACCTGGGCGCGGCGGGCATCCGCCTGCCATGCGTGCGGCCGACGCGGTCTATGACTGCCGCTGCCTGGTCGGCGCACTCTTTGGTGCGCAGCCGGAGCAGGTTGTATTCACCATGAACGCCACCCACGCGCTGAATCTGGCGATCAAAACGCTTGTAAAGCCCGGCGGACGTGCGGTGATCTCCGGCTTTGAACACAACGCAGTGCTGCGCCCGCTGCATCACATCGGCGCGAACATCACAGCCGTCGGGCGGCAGCTGTTCGACCCGGCGGATACGCTGGCTGCGTTCGATCGGGCCGTTACGCCGGATACGAACGCCGTCGTCTGCACGCATGTCTCCAATGTGTTCGGGTATATCCTGCCCATCGAAGAAATCGCGGCTCTGTGCCGCGCACGCGGCGTTCCGTTCGTACTTGATGCGTCACAGTCGGCGGGATTGCTGCCTGTGCACCTTGCAGAACTCGGTGCGGACTTTATCTGCATGCCGGGACATAAGGCACTCTACGGGCCGCAGGGCACGGGGCTGCTTCTGTGCGCCCGGACGCCCGATACGCTTTTAGAGGGCGGAAGCGGCAGCGCCTCGCGCCTGCCGGATATGCCGCCGGAACTGCCGGACCACGCCGAGGCCGGGACGCAGAATGTCTGCGGTATCTGCGGCCTTGCCGCCGGACTGCGCTTCGTGCAGCAGCAGACCCCGCAGCGCCTGCTTGCGCATGAGGTTCGCCAGAGAGAGCTGCTCACGTCTCTATTGACAGACGTTCCAGGTGTGCGGCTGTTTACAGGCGAGCCGCAGAGCGGAACGCTCAGTCTGTGCGCAGCGCAGATGGACTGTGAGACGCTTGCCGCGCGGCTTGCGGTAAAAGGTGTCTGCGTGCGTGCAGGACTGCACTGCGCGCCGCTTGCGCACGAATCTGCCGGGACGCTTGAAACCGGAACCGTCCGATTCAGTCTCTCTGCGTTCAATACCGAGCAGGAAATTTTCAGAACGGCCGATCTTTTGAAGGAAATCCTTGCATAAGCGCGGACAAAACAACGCAGCCCCCGGCAGGCGCCGAGGGCTGCAAAACATTTATTGCGCTTTTTTATAGACCCATGCGTTCGGAAGCGGGCGGCCGCCGGTGTAGCGCAGGGGAGAGGACGACGACTGCGTGACGTATTCGCCGTCGAACCACAGCATGGCACTTGAGCCGCCGTCGAGGTTGATAGCCTGCATGCACTTGTGCTGGAGCAGAATCTCGGAGCAGTTGTTGACGCTTGTGCCGAGAATGCCCTCAAGCGGATATCGGCCCTCAATGACCAGCATGAGAATTTCATAGTTCTCGCTCTGGCCGATGCAGGCACGCGGCTGTTCGCCGGTCCAGTAATCATCCATGATCTTCTTGCCGTCCACGATGAGCGCGGGCGTGAATTCTGCCGCGTCGGTGCAGTCCTCACTAACGGGGGACAGCGCATCTTTAATATAGAACAGATTGTCCTCGTGCAGTTCAATGCGCTTGTAGGCGTAGGCGGAGAAGTGGTCGCCATAGGCCGTGCCGTTGGACATGGTATAACCCGCAAGCAGACCGCCGTTGCCCGCGCCGTTGGGGTCGAGGAAACCGTTGGCGTTCATGGCCAGCACGCCGTTGTGTGCCTCGGCGATGGTGCCCGAGAGTTGTCCGGCCGTGCCGAGCGTCGAGGCCATCTCGATGGACAGAAGCGACGGATCCTTGCCCACGGCCAGCACGCCGCGATAGCCCTTGCCGGAAATGCGCAGCAGCAGAACGCCGTCTTTCGCGTCGATGGCCAGCACCTGCTCGCCAAAAATGGACTGGATGGATGTACCCTCGTCGTCAAAACCGGCTTCGTTGATGTAAATATGATCCCAGCCGTTTGCCAGCGTGTCGGGATGCTCGGCCAGATACGCCTCCATCGACGTGCGGTCGAGCTCCCAGAAAACGGTGTAGAACGCTTCCTGCGCCTGCTTTTCCAGTTCCTCGGGCGTGAGCGTATCATCTTCCTTTGTGTCCGACTCGTGCGTGACATTCGGGGCGATGTGCGTCACGTTGCCGCTGCCATTTGCGGAACTGTCCGGTTCGGCAGGGGAGTCGGTCTTGCCCCAGTTGGCGTTGGATTCCTTGCCGACCGTTGCAGCCTTGAACAGACCGTATTCGTACCGAACCTCGTCAATGACATCCTTGGGGATAAAATAGGTCGCCAGCCACTGGTGGCGCATGGTGTCCATCGCGGTGTTGATATAAATCGTCCGCCATTTTTTGACGAAGCTGTTGTTCGTATACACGCAGAAGAAGTACAG
>URJN01000006.1 GCA_900548125.1 uncultured Eubacteriales bacterium | reverse complement strand
GCTCCGCGCCATTTTTGTATTCATCCCATCACCCAATCCTGCATCCGTTCGCACCCCACATACAGCACCTCAAGCAGTTTTTGCGCAGCCAGCGGCAATCCTGCCGGACTAATCAGCCATGCGCTCACAAACAGAATCAGTGCGCTTTTTATCGGAATCAGGAATATGCTCACCAGTGCTGTCATCCCCAACAGCGAGGACACAATCGACAATAACCCGCTTGAAACCGCTGTCAGAAACAAGCACAGAAAAATCAACGCCTTCATTGCCAGCAACACCGGCAGCAAAACTACAGTCAACATGACTCTGCATATCTTCATTCTCTTTTCCCTCCCTTGTATCTTCCTTTTCTCATCCCCATTGTCGCACACTTTTTCATTTCATGCAAGGATACGACTCAAAGCCCCAGCGCACCCAGCCTCGTCAGCAGCTCGTCTATTTTCTTCCAGATTTCCTTCTGCGACGCTCGAATTTCCTGAATATCTGTATCATAAACGCGCCCTGTTTCGTTTGCGCGTTTGGCAATCTGGTTGATGTTGCCGTTATACCGTCCCAGCATCGCCACTGCTTCCCGCAGTTCCGGCAGATCAAGTTTGACCGCATACCCATCAATCGCCATCTTGCGCAGGTATGCCTGCATGTTCCGCACACCCATCAGCTCCATTTTCTGCCGAATCAACAATCGTTCTTGCTCGTTGACTCGAAAAATGACCTGTATTTCACGCGCTCTGCCTGCCATGTTCACCGTTCCTTTTCGCTTTTCTGTTTTGTCGGATTCAATGTTTTCTTTTCCATACTCACTGCTTTCTCATACCGCACTTCTCGTAGAAATAAGTCTATCAGCCCCGGATGAGAACGTACTACAAACGCACGACGTCTTTCATTGCCCATCTCATCATGGTCTGTAAAAATCGGCTGCATTTTCGCCCAGTTTTTGTTGCTTTGCGAGATACGGCCGTCCCATTCCTTATCCAGCACAGTAATCGCCAGAACATACATTGTCCTGTCAAATCCATATTGCTCGACAACGGACTGAGCCGCTTTTTTATTCAGCATATTGTCATGGTAATAGGTTCGGATTGCCTGATCTATTGCATCACGACAAGCGATATTAGCCTGCCTTGATACACGATATTCCTCGATTTCGCCATGCCTTTGCGCATACGCGCTCGGATACAGATACACCGGCACATCGCAGTTTAGCACTCGTTCCTTCTGCATCGTTCTGGAAGCTTGCTTATCCGTTTCTATTGTTTGAGTCGTCATATTATTCATTTATCGCTCCTCCTGATTCTGCATGATTTTGTTTTTTCCTTTTTCACATGGCACTCGAAGCTGCTCCCGAATGGATGGCACATCCTGCGCATCCTCTATCGCCGCCTCAATCGGCGCCTTATCGTCTATGTTCAGTTCTGAATTGAGCTGCGCAAGCCGCATCCGTTTTTCTGCAAGCTCAGCTTCCTGTGCAAACGGTTTTTCCAGTTCTTCCTTCGCCGCCTTCTCCTGCTGTTTCAGACCTTGGAGTTCCATCCTTGCTTTTTCCAAATTGTCTGGCACTCGCGCCAGACGATTGTCAATTCGTGTGATATTCCCCCTTGGATCGTTGCCAAGCTCAACGCTGTACGTCATGTTGCCGTGCATATTCAGCCAGTATGTTCTGCTTCCCACATCAAAAGCAAGACTGGCACTCATTCCGCGATATGTCACAGCATCCTGAATAACGTCACCTTTCCATTTCTTGCAGCATTCTATCAGTGCCTGACCTGCCGCTTCCTTTTCCATATACATTTTACCGCCGACTTCCATTTGGAACCCATCTTCCGGTAAGACATGCGCCTGTAAACACGCAATATCCTGTACATGACCCTCGATTCTTTCTGTTTTATTTTGAATCTCCTGCGGAAAATATCGAAGCAACCGGTCTTCAAGGCGATACTTCTTGCTTTGATAGTCCGCCTGCATCAGTTTGAGCCGCGAAACTTCGACATCCAAATCCATCTTCTCACGGATTCTTGCATCGCCCGCGCAAAGCGCCTTGATTTCGGCATAGGATAGAACCGATTCATCCACATCATCGCAGACACGAACCGGCGATTTGCTGGTCATGACCTGCGAGATAAACTTCTGCTTGTTCTCGATTGTCTGCCAACTGTACGCGTCAAATGTACCATCCGTTACATATCTGTAAACGTACACATCGGCGTTCCGGTTTCCCTGACGCACAATGCGTCCTGCTCGCTGTTCAAGGTCGCCCGGACGCCACGGACAATCAAGGTCATGCGAAGCAATCAGGCGGTCCTGAACATTGGTTCCCGCCCCCATTTTTGCAGTACTGCCAAGTAAAATTCGCACCTGACCCGTGCGCACTTTCGCAAACAGCTCCTTCTTTTTTGCCTCCGTGTCTGCATTGTGTATGAATGCGATTTCGCTTTCCGGAACCCCCTGCGCCAACAGCTTTTCACGAATATCGTCATAAACGCTGAACTCCTTTTCCTGTCCGTTTTTCGGCGTTGACATATCGCTGAAGATGAGCTGCGTCAGTTTTTGCTCGCTGCCTTCACGATAAATTCTCATTACGTTGCCGACGCAGGCATTGACTTTGCTTCCGGGGTCATCCGGCAGCATGGGATTTATAAGCCGCTGATCCAGCCCCAGCTTTTTCCCGTCCATCGACACCTTGAGCATGTTATCAATGTGCGGATCGACCGCTCCGCCATGGATTTTGGCAGCGCGTTTTGACAGTTCCTGTACCATGCGCTTTTGAATTTCAGACGGCTGAACGACAACCGTTTCATAGTGCGCATTGGGCGTAGGCAAATGAAGCTGATCTGCCGTCTTGATATCTGCTACCTCACGGAACATATTCATCAATTCCGGCAGATTGTAAAACTTTGCAAACCGCGTCCGCGCACGATAACCCGTTCCCTCCGGCGCAAGCTCAATCGCGGTCACGGTCTCCCCAAAAACCGAAGCCCATGCGTCAAAATTCGTCAGGTTCTGTTTTCGCAGCGTTTCATATTGCAGATAGCGCTGCATGGTAAAAAGCTCGGTCATGCTGTTGGATACCGGCGTGCCTGTGGCAAATATAATGCCATGCCCGTCTGTCAGTTCGTCCATATATCGGCACTTGGCGAACATATCGCTGGATTTCTGAGCTTCACTTGTTGAAAGTCCTGCCACATTGCGCATTTTTGTATATAAAAACATATTTTTATAGGAATGCGCTTCGTCCACCACAAGCCGATCCACACCGAGCTGTTCGAAGGTGATTACATCGTCCTTCTTTTCCTCTGCTTTCAGCCTTTCAAGCCGTGCTTCCAACTGTTTTCTGGAGCGTTCCAGCTGTTTAATCGTAAAACGTTCCCCGTTGGCATGTTTGATTTCCGCAATACCGTCTGTAATTTCAGCAATCTGATCACGGATGATTCGCTCCTGCCGTTCCCTGCTGATGGGGATACGCTCCGCCTGACTCTGCCCGATGATAACCGCATCATAATTGCCGGTTGCAATGCGCGAGCAGAAACGCTTTCTGCGTCCCTTCTCAAAGTCGCGTTTGGTCGCCACCAGAATGTTTGCGCCGGGATACAGCCGCAAAAACTCCGCTGACCACTGCTCAGTCAAATGATTCGGCACTACGATCATGCTTTTCGTACACAATCCCAATCTTTTCGACTCCATAATGCCTGCTATCATTTCAAACGTCTTCCCTGACCCGACTTCGTGTGCCAGCAATGTATTGCCGCCATACAACATACGCGCAATCGCGTTTTTTTGATGTTCCCTCAGCGTAATTTCAGGGTTCATGCCCGCAAAAACAATATGCGATCCATCATACTCACGCGGTCTGGTTGCATTAAACAGCTCATTGTATTGCTTTACCAGTCTGTATCTCCGGTTCGGTTCCTTCCATATCCATTCTCGAAAAGCATCTTTGATCGCCTGCTGCTTCTGTTGCGCCAAAGTCGTATCCTTGGAATTCAGCACACGCTTCTCCTTGCCATCCGCATCCTGTACGGTATCGTATATACGCACGTCGCGCAGGTTCAGCGTATCCTCCAGAATTTTATAGGCATTCGCCCTTGACGTACCATAGGTTTCGAATACCGCAACATCGTTGCGACTGAGCAACGTCTTGCCCGATATGTTCCACTCGCCGGTAAACTGCGAAAAATTGACCTGAATATATCGTTTCATGTATTCCTGTGTAGAAAACAATTCATACATGAACGCATCGATGTCCTTCGGCGAAATCCATGTTGCGCCAAGGCGAACGTCGATCTCCGAAGCGTCAAGATCTTTGGGCTGCACGGCTTGCAGCGCATCGACGTTCGGCATAAAAACCATATTCTCTTTTGCCGCAGCCTGCGCTGTCCTGAGTTTTTCCCGCACATTGCCAGAAAGATATTCGTCTGCCGTCTGCCACGTTTGGGATTCAGGATCAAGGTAGATCACGCCGGTCAGTTCTTTTGTTATTGCATCTTCGTTTTTTCCGGTCAACTCCGCCATATACGGCAAATCCACCCGCGCCTTTTCTCCTATGGATACTGCCAGTGCTTCTGCCGCGGTGTCCGTATGCGTAATGGCTTGCGGTCGCCGAATGGTACGCTTGGTGAACATATCCGCTTTGCGTTCGAGTTTTCGATCTTCATCCAGCACTTCAAGCGAACTGAGCAGATAATACGAAGAATCATCCGAAAATGCGAGTCGGTTCGCCCGATCGTTAATCAGCCCGAATTTAGCGCTGAACGCATCATACTGCCTGTTCAGCTCCCGCTGTTCGTTTTCAATTGTTTCATCATCAGCATCTTCCAGCTGAGCGTCCATTAAGCGATATACCGTATCCCGAAGTGCCACCATGCTCTTGACGCGCTCCTGTGCTGTGCGATTCAGCTTTGGGCGCATCATCACCGAATTTTCGCGAAAATACACCTCGCCATCTACAATCGTGTAGCTGTAATTCTTTACATCCGGATCGGCAGGTAATGTTTCAGTAATTTCCTCCCCTTCTGCCAGTTCCATGACCTCTGCCGCACGGTATTCGCCGCCAATCTTCTGAATCGCCTGCTCCAGCTGTACCTTTAAGTCTGCGCCCGGAACGGGTCTGCATGTCGTTTCCTTCTCATCGCCGTACATGCTCTTATCCCATGCCATGCTGCCCAGCATCATATCGGGATGGCTGACAAAGTAGCTGTTGATGGGAATTCCGTCCTCTGTCTGCCCCAGATGCACCCAATCCGGCTCTATGTCGATTGGGTTTTCCCGTTTCTGCAAAAAAAGAATATCCGTCGTTACGCTCGTTCCGGCATTCGCCGCAAATGCCGTATTCGGCAGGCGGATGGCTCCGAGCAATTCAGCTCTCTGCGCGATATATCTGCGCACGTCGGGAGATGCCTTGTCCATTGTGCCCTTGGATGTGATATAAGCAATAACACCGCCCGGACGAACCTGCTCCAGCGTTTTAGCGAAAAAATAATCATGAATCAAAAAATTATACTTGTCAAACTGCTTGTCGGAAACCTTGTAACCACCGAAGGGAACATTGCCTATTGCCAGGTCGAAGAAATCCCTGCGCTGCGTTTTTTCAAAGCCGCTGATTGTGATCCGCGCATCGGGATAAAGTTGCCGCGCAATGCGTCCTGTAATGCTGTCCAGTTCCACGCCATAAAGCCGGCTGCCGCTCATGTCATCCGGCAGCATGCCGAAAAAATTTCCTACGCCGCAGGACGGTTCCAGAACATTGCCCGTGCGAAACCCCATTTTTTCAATCGCGTCATACATAGCGCGAATAACCGTTGGCGATGTGTAATGCGCGTTGAGCGTCGAGCTGCGTGCCGCATCGTATTCCTTCTCTGTCAGCAATTCTTTGAGCTGCCGATATTCTTCTGACCATTTCGTGTTTTCCTCGTCGAAGGCTTGTGAAATACCGCCCCATCCGACATATCGGGAGAGAATTTCCTGTTCATCGGGACGTGCCTGCCTGCCCTCCGCTTCAATCTGCTTGAGCGTCTGAATTGCCGCGATGTTATACCCAAATTTTGTTTTTGCGCTTCCCTCGCCCAAACGTTCATCTGTAATGCGAAAGTTCTGCGCTTTGTGCTGTCCATTTTCTCTCTGCCGGGATTCTTGCCCCGTCAGGTCTATGACAACACTGTGCAGCTTCGTCTCCTCCTGCGGCTGTTGCGGTTCCGGAGTATTTGGCAATTCCTCCGTCAGTACGAAATTCTCAGGTTCCGCAGGCATCGCTTCTCTCTGTCTGTAAAACAGCTCGTCGTTTCGCGTGTTTTCGGCAAGCATCTGTTCAAATATTTCTCGCCGTTCCGTCCTAATGACGGGATAACGCAGCGTAGGATCGCGCAGCTGGACATGGATATCCGTAATCTGTTCAATCAAAAAAGCCTTATCATCCAGATAGACCGTATCGCCCACCTGATAATGCGGCGTATCCCGCCTTCCGTTCAGCTCTTTGACGACCTCATAGCCGCCCTGTTCGGCAGGCTCGGCAAAGAAAATGCTCTGTCCGTTTTCCGTCAGCGTTTTTGCCGCAACACTCCAACGTCCGAAAGGAATACCCGTAACCGGCATCATGCCCATGCCGGGAATATCCCGTTCAAGCAGTTTTGTGTTCAGCAGTGGCGCAGCCGTTTTCGCATCCTCTCCATAAAAGAGCAGGTAATCGTCCACCCTCACGCCAACCATGTATTGCGGACGCTCGGCTTTAAGATTCAGGTAGGCTTCCATATCCGGCACTAACCGAATCTCTTCCTCTGGTTTTTGCTCTTTCAGCCTTGTATATCGTCCATTCCGAATCAATGTGTCAATACGTTCAGCGACCTTATTCCAGCCAAGCGTCACATTCTGACAACCATTCTTGCGAAGCTGTATGCCCTTTGTATCGTGCCATTCTTCGCTGTGCCGTGCGTTCGAAACGCCGGGCATGCGCCCGCCTGTTCCATATTCGCGTTTGAGAAATTCAATTTTCTCGCCGACATCATGCGGCTGTGAGAAAAACAACTCAATTCGTTCAGCGCCGCTTTCATAGCCTGAACCGCCGGTTAAATTCCAGTCGATTTCATCCTGCGTGATGAAGCCCCGGACTTCCGGCAGCTCTCTTTCTCCTTTGGGCAGTTCTCGCCGCTCGTGTGTCAAATCTCTAAGCCGTGGCAAAATTGCATCGGGCATGAAGAAACGCATCCGCATCAGGTCGGGCTGACGTTCAACCGCCTCTGCAAATGCTTCGACCTGCCGGATCAGCTCATGCAGATTATCCGGCTGCTCCATTTTTTCAAACAGCCGATTTACGCAATCCGGAAAGATCATCGGTTCCTTCTCCCGTATCAAGGGCAGATAGCCGTTTTCGCCTGCAAAACTCTCACGATACATCTCAATAAGCCGGCTTGCTACCTGCCGCCTGACAAAGCCTGCGGCTTCCACATTTTCCAGCTCTGTTCCAAATCGTCCGGCGTTAATCCGTTCACCGACGCGCTTCGCAGCGTCTTTCCACGAAACTATGCGGGCTGTGTTGGCATACCGTGCGCGGTCGCCGCCTGCAATGTATATCCCATTGTCCGCATACCACGCTGAAAAACGTCTCCCTTCCAGTTCAAAACCACTTCCGCCATGATACAGCGTCCGCATATGCGCAGCAATTTCATCTATCGGTTTGTCGATCATTGCATCGAAAGCAAGTTCCATTCGGATTTCTTCGTTGTTACCGCCGAGGCGCAGCACGACATCCGTCGCTTTTTCCATCAAAAAAGAAGCGGAAACCTCTCGTTCATCCGCTTCTTCAAGACTTTGTATTTGTTCCGCTTCTGTTGGAAAAAGGCTCATCTGCCGGTTTAGGCGTAAATCAGCTCGTTCATTACGATTTCTTCTGCCTGCGCCTTGCAGGTGTTCATCAGCCCGACCCAGCGCATCGGATTGGTTGCTTTCAGCGCTTCCGTCGCGCCCGCCTGCTTCGCCAGCTTCGGCACGATCTCCTCCATCCGATTCACCGCCGCCTGATCGATCTCCATCAGGTGCGCGGTCAGCTTCCCGCTCAGGAGCAGGTTGTTGTAGGTGATCGTCCGATGCTTCTTCAGAAACCATTCCCGCATCCGTCCGTATTTGCTCAGTGTCACCGACTGTTCGGCTGCTGTCAGATCGGGAATCCAATACTCTCCGTTCTTCGTATACGTCAGTTCGTTCGTCATGGTTTTGGCTCCTTTCATATTGACGGATGGTTCTTTCAATCTGTCTGAGTACCCCTTCGCTCAGTTCGCTGACCGCGCTTCCCAACGCACCGGATGCGGCAGACGTGTTCCATTCCAATACGCCCGCCAGTTCTTCCGGCTCAATCTGATGTTCCCGTGCCAGATTGCATCGGCTCAGCAGCATGTATTTCACGCTCGCCGCCGCTGTGTTTCGAAACGCGATTTCGAGGTTAAGCTCATCATACCCTTCAAGGAAGCTCCCGTCAACGATACCGCGCAGCTCGTCCTGATGCCATTGCCAATAGTCCATACTCTGCTGCATCGCGATTTCTTCAAGCTGTCCGGCAATGCCCAGTTTCGCTGCCGAGCCGTACTGCGTTTCCAGCGCATGAGCGACAGCTTCCCGATTGTTTTCATCCAGTGCCCATGTTTTAACCTCCCGCGAGCTTTTGCGTGCGCCCGTATCTGCTACATCGAATACATAGCGCACTGCCCCCGCCCCGTCCGGCAGCGCGATACCCCTTGCGCCGCGCCGAACATACCGCCGCATCGTCTGATTCCAGATTTCATAGCTGGCACAGGCGGTCGCATCCGGACGCTGGGCGTAGATCAACAACTGTTCCGGGTAACTGTACTTGTACAGCCGCGCTGCCGATTGCAGAAAGCCAGTCCATTCTTCAACGCTGCCGGTTACTACCTTTGCCGTTTTTTCCGCCAACTGCGCCGTTGTTGTTCCATTCATGGTGTCCTCCCTGTCTATTTCATTTGATCTCGTCAATCTCGTCAATTCAATAGCATAAATTGACGAGATTTATGACGAGATCAATTCTCATTTTTCACGTTCAAATTCCATCTGAAACCTCGGAACGCCCTGTTCGCCGCACATCATTTTGAGCGTCGCGTCGTACCTTCTGCCGGTTTTCTTAGAGCGCAGTCCCTTGAGCTTTGCCGCACCGTCCCGAATCAGTGCTTCGACCACGCTCTTATTGACGCTCTGCCCAATCTGTGCAAAAAAGCGGTTGTCCTTCCATATGCCAAATCGACAGATACGGCTTTCGCAGAAAAAGCCCTTCGCCGTTTCCGTCACAGCCGCGCCGCAGCAGGGACATGTGCCAACAGACGGTCTATCAGACGGAAAGAGCTTCTGTGCGTCCGGCACGGGCTGAGCACTCTGCACCAGCTCCGTTACCATCCGCACGATATCATCCATGAATCCCGCCGCTTCTTCCTGCCCATGCTCAATCCGTTTGAGCCGCTGTTCCCACTGCGCGGTCATCATCGGGGAACGCAGATTTTCCGGCAAAACCGCAATCAGAGCCGCCGCTTTTTCGGTCGGATACAGTGTCTTCGCCTTTTGCTCGCCCCTGCGCACGACAAATCCCACATCGACCAGCTTTTCCAACGTCCCTGCGCGGGTTGCAGGCGTTCCCAGTCCTTTGCGCTCAGCATCCTCCGGCGCGTCTTTTGCGCCTGCCGTTTCCATCGCCGCCAGCAGCGTATCTTCGGTGTAACGCTTCGGCGGGGTCGTCTGTCCCTCGCGGATCGTCGCTACGACAGGTCCGACCATCTGTCCGATTTCAAGCGGCGGGATGGGGTATTCCTGCTCTTTCCGCTCTCTGCTGCCCAAGCTCCCGCGAAATGTTTCTTCAAACACCCTGTAGCCCATCTGCCGCACAGTGCTTCCCTTTGCCGTAAAATCATGTCCTTCGCAGTCCAGCGTCACCGTCACCTCATCCGTTTCGCATGATTCGCCCGTCGCCGCAAGCAGACGCACCGCCAGCAGGGTTAAAATGCTGCGCTCGCCCATCGGAAGCTGTGCCAGTGCTTCCCGCGTCATGTTCTGCGTCGGTATAATCGCATGATGGTCGCTCACCTTTTCGTCGCGGATAATCTGCTGTGTGTGAACTGCCAGCGGCAGACCGCTTGCAAACGGCAATACCTGCGTCACACACTCGATGAGTGCGGGCAGCCTGTCCCGCAGATCATGCGTCAGGAATCGGCTGTCCGTCCTCGGATACGTCGCCAGTTTCTTTTCGTAAAGCGTCTGCGCGTAATCGAGCGTCTGCTGCGCCGTATAACCGTAAATTCTGTTCGCGTCCCGCTGCAACGCGGTCAGGTCGTAGAGCTTGGGCGGCTTCTCTTTCTTCTGCCTGCGTTCAATCTGCTTGACCGCCGCCTTTTTGCAATGGCAGGAGGCTCGAATCCGTTCCGCTTCCTCGCGCGTTTTTATCCTTCCGCTCTGCGCCGGAAAGCCGCAGCTGAGCTGCACCGTATAAAATCGCTCGACCTGAAACGCCGCAATCTCTTTTTCCCGCTGCGCCACCATCGCCAGCGTCGGGGTCATGACGCGCCCGACATTGAGCTTGATTCCGTAGAGCCGGGAATACAGCCGTGTTCCGTTGATGCCCACCAGCCAGTCCGCCTGCGCACGACACAGAGCCGCACGGTACAGTGCGTCGTAGGCAGTGCCCGGCTTGAGCGACCGAAAACCATCGCGGATGGCACTTTCCTCAAGCGAAGAAATCCAGAGCCGCTTGACGGGCTTGGTGCAGCCCGTTTTTTCATACACCATTCTGAAAATCAGCTCGCCCTCGCGCCCTGCATCCGTCGCGCACACCACTTCGTCCACATCTGTTCGATTCAGCAGGTCTTTCAGCACGGCAAACTGCTTCTTTGTCCCGTCGCTGATCACGCTCTCCCATGCGCTCGGCACAATCGGCAGATCCTCCCGCCGCCACTTCGCATAGCGTGCATCATAGATTTCCGGCGGGGCAAGCTCGATCAGATGCCCGATACACCAGCTCACAAGGTCGTTCTCGCCCTGCAAATATCCGTTTTTCTTCTGGTCTGCGCCCAATACGGCGGCAATGCTCTGCACCACGCTGGGCTTTTCTGCAAGAATCACTCGCATCCGGTTATCCTCCATTTCAGAAAAAAGCAGGCGGACAGCTTCTCGCCGCCCGCCGCATGGTCTTATTCGTTCAAATCGTCATCCCTGGTTTCATCGTCCTCGTCATCCTCGTATTCGTCGTAGGACGGCTGGGGCTTGCTTTCTTTTTTCTTGCGCTGTTTTAAATACCAGAACGCGCCGCTGCCCAAAATCGCCAGCATCAGCGTGCCGGCGACCACTGTGCCATTCTGTTTCGGTTCGGTTTCATCCGTCTGCACAGGTTCCTTCGTCGGTGTCGGCGTGGGCGCGGCAGTCGGCGTTGGAGTCGGCTTCTCGTCCTCGCTGAGCAGCGCCAGCAAATCCCTGTCATCAACCAGATTGAGGAAGTAGGTTTCGTAAATGTCCGCTTCTTCGTCAATCGGCTTGTCGTAGTCGATCACCAGATAATATGTCTGCCCGCTCTTGGTTTCCAGACTGATGAACTGCTTATTCGTATGCGCGGAATACAGCACGTCGAGCGTGCGCATGTTGCCGCTGCCCGTAAACGCCTGACCGGGACCGGTCTGGATGTATTCCGGCATGGCGATCGGCTGCGCAGTCGGTTCTGCGGTCGGCACGAAGGTCGGCATCATTGTCGGTACAAGCGTGGGCATAACGGTCGGGACGAACGTCGGCAGCGCAGTCGGCTGGCTCATCGCCTGACTGCCGCCCGATGTGCCGTTTCCAGAGCCGCTGCCGGAATTGCCCGGTTTCTGTGTCGGCTTGGCTGCCGGTCTGGGCGTGGCGGTCGGTACGGTTGTGGGTTTGCTCGTCGCCTGCCCGTAATACGGGTTTTTGAGCGTCACCGCTTCAGAAAAATTGCCCGCGCAGTCATAAGCGCGGACAACCAGCTTTTCATAGCTTTTCAGCGTTTCCACTTCATTAAAGTGGATATCCAGCTTCCCGCCGTCCAGCGTGGTAAACAGCAGTCCGTTGACCTGAATTCCCGCCACGCCGGAAAGGTCATCTTTGGCTTCGATATGCAGCGGTTCGCCGCTGATGCCCGCCGTCACGGTCGGCGCGGTGCGGTCAAAGCACATGATCTTCGCCGTTCCGTCGTGGTAACCGTCCTGCCGGTCGATGACGCGCACAGTGAGCGTTCCGTTGTCGTATACGTCAAGGTCGAAACTCCCGCTTTCTGCCTGTTCAGTCACGTCCATCCAACCTGCGCCGCCTGTACTGACCTTCACCTGCTTGAAGCCCGTTCCGTTCTCGTCCGCGATGTCCACGCACGCCTGTGCCGAAGCCGTGTTGCGCCAACCGGTCGGCGGCGTGATCTGCACGGTGAATTTCGCGTCCATCGCCGGTTCTGCGGTCGGTTCATGCGTTGGCTCAACTGTTGGCTGTTCGCCGGGTGCTTGCGTCGGTTCTATCGTCGGCTGCTGCGTCGGCTTCACTTCCGGCTCGTCCGGCGTTGCTTCCTGAAAATAGACGGGGTCATCCAAAATCACGCTGCCTTTAAAAGCGTTCAGGTCGATGTCCGTTTCCTCTGCCAGCGTTGTGCCCGCCGGGAAACTCACGACAAACGCTCCCACAATCAGCAGCAGGATTGCCGCCAGCGCCAGCATACAGGCTTGTTTCTCAAGTTTCATCGTTCTTTTCCTCCTGATTTTCAAAAGCAGAAGCCCCGATCATGCGGCGCTCCTTCAAAAAGGCTTCCAGTTCCTCCGGCGTGAGCGAATAGCTGCGCACGGCGGCGACGATCTGCGTGTTTTCCTCGTCCTGCACCATCTGCTCCAGCCTGTCCATATCCTTCTGCGCCTTTTCAAGACGCGCTTTCTTTTTATCCCGCAGCTGGCGGTATCGTTCCAGTTTCTTATTCATGCTGTCTATTCCTCATGGGTCGTATGGGATTCTTCCGAATCCGTAGAAATGCTGCTGCCAATAGCTTCTCGTCAGGTCGGCGTAGGTGATGGGGTCGCCGCAGTGGATCATCATGTTGTCGCCCACATACAGCCCGACATGCGTGATGCCGCCGACATCCTCGCCCATCGTCCCTTCAAAAAAGATCAGGTCGCCGGGACGCGCTTCATCCGCCGTAATCTTCTGACAGATGCCGTACAGCCCCGTCGCGCCGAGCCTGCCCGTGTTGTATACGCCGCTGTTGGTAAATACATAGGATACAAAGCCGGAGCAGTCAAAGGACGTATCCGGCGACGAGCCGCCCCAGACATACGGAAAGCCAAGATATTTTTCCGCTTCCTCGATGAGCTTTCCAAACTGCGGGTCAGCCTGTTTGTATTCCTCCGGCACGTCGTATAAAAGCGGGTCTTTGAGCTGGGAAGCGTGCGGCTTTCCGGCAAACAGATCGGGCATGTTGCCCAGCGTGGACATGTACAGCGCGTAAAGCCCCATCTTCTCGCGGCTCATGGAATACACCGGCTGGTGCGACAGGTTCTTGTTTTCAAGCTTCACGTCGCAGATTCGGTAGGTGTACGGCACTTCAATCTCGTAAGTGTAGCTTTCCCACCGCTGTGCGCCGGTTTTGGGGTCGGTCACAAGCTGCTGCCCGACGCGCTGTTCGGTGCGGTATCGGGTTTCGGTCGTGATTTTCTCGGTCAGCGCATACTGGAGCTTGAAATAGCGCTCCATGACAGGATACGCGCTGTCAATCGTCCATTCCTCGCCGCCCAGATACGCGGAGATGATTGCGCAGAGCGCATACGGGTCATGCCAGATTTCCTGTGCCTTGACGTTGTATTCATCGCATCCGGGATGGCGGGCTTCATAGTGATCCAGCTCATCCTCAAGCTCCTTTTCCATCTCGCAGTACGCACGTTCCGCTGCCAGCACGTCCGCTTCCTCTGCCGGATATGTCCCCATGATGAAAGCGTGTGAAATCGCCTCGCCAAGGGGCATGAACGAGGACAGTCCGCCGGTCATAAACAGCAGCAGCGAACAGACGAGTGCCACCGGGAAAAGATGGACTTGCCGTTCGCCCAATTTGGGCAGGAAACGCCGAAGCACTTCCGGGATGTTCTCCACGGCTGCGTCTGCCGCTTTGCGTTCCCTTGCGCGGGCAAGAAATGCCTGCTTCATGTGCTGTTTCTGATGAGCCTTGGACAGCGGGTTGCTTGCCTGTTGCATCCTCCCGCATGTGTGCAACGTCTGTCTGTTCTCTGTTGCCGCTTTTTCAGCTGGCATTTTCCATCCAGATGAAGGTGGAAAGCCGTCAAACGCCGCCGCAGTCTGTCCGGGCGGCTTGACCCGCCCATTATCCGGACGTATCTCCCGGATTTCCTTCCGATATGCCCGCACATTCCGGCGATAGCCCGCATCGTTCACAAAACATGCCACGTTCTCCGCTGCACGCTTTCCGTCGTTTACCGCTTCAACCGACACGTTTTCATCTGCTTCCCGTTCTTCATGCGGCAAATCCGGCGTTTCCAGAATCGGAATCCGATTTCTCCGCCGTGGGCGCGGTTTGAGTTTGGGCTTTTCAGGCTCTGTTATCGGCTGAGCCTGTGTCCACTGGGCGGCAAACTGCGAAACATTGGGTCGAACGTGCTTCATGCTTTGCGCCCCCTGCTCTCAAGAAAGTGCCGATATGCGGCTTCCGCCTGCTCGTCCGCATCGCCGGACACGACGCAGAGTGCCGTCATCAGCACGATCATGCACAACACGCCGCCGCCAATCAACCATCCCATCATCCATTTTCCCTCCCTTCTTCGGCTTCCATCTCACCGGGCTTGGTCGTCATCATGCGGTAAAGCTGCGTATCCGTCGGAATACGGTTTTCAAACGGCAGAACGACATTTCCGCAGACCATCAGCCCGCAGCCCTGCTCCGCATTGGTCAGATATCGCATTTCTTCTCTGGATAAACCGAGCTTTTCGCCCAAAATCTCGCGGTCTGCATTCGCCTGATTGAGCATCAGGAAAAAGTCCGTGTTGTCAAAGATATTCTGGATTTCCGGGCTGGTCAGCAGATCCTTCACGTTCTGCGTGATGCCGGTCGCCACGCAGCCCCATTTGCGGCAACGCTTCCAGATGCCGATGAAATATGCCGCCGTCTGCGGTTCTTTGAGCAGAATATGAAATTCGTCGATGTAATAGCGCGTTGTCTGCCCCTTATCGCGGTTGGCGCTGATGCGGTTCCAGACAAAGTTCTGCAAGATCAGCATTGCCAGCGGCTTGAGCTTGTTGCCCAGCTTCTTGATGTCAAAGCACACCAGCCGGTTATTGAGCTGCACGCTCGTATGGTGGTTGAAATAGTTAAGCGAGCCGGTGACATACAATTCCAGTGCCGTCACAATGCGGCGCACCTGCGGTTCAGGCTGCCGTTTCAGGCATTCATACAGATCGCCCAGCGTCGGCATGTTCTCCGGCTTCGGGTCTTTGATATACTTTTCATAGATGATCGGCAGGCAGCGGTCGATCACGGAGTTCGCTTCTGCGGGGATGTTGCGCTTTCCGTCCATGACGATTTCGCAGAAGGACAGAATCAGCTCCGACTTGAGCCGCAGCACGTCGTCCATGTTTTCTTCCAGCTCAATATCCATCGGGTTGATGTAATCGTGGCTGTCTGCCGACAGCATGATGGTCTGACCGTTCAGCCTGCGCGTCAGCACACGGTACTCGCCCTCCGGGTCGCACAGGATAATCTGGTCATCCGTGGTCAGATAGATGTAGATCATCTCCTGCTTGCCGGAAACGGACTTGCCGCTGCCTGATGTGCCGAAGATCAACCCGTTCGGATTTCGGTTCACGGTTCGATCTGCCATAATGACGCATCCGGAAACGCGGTTGATTCCATAATAGACCGGCTTGCCGTCCAGTCTGCAAAGTTCCTGCGTCGAGAACGGAATGAAGCCCGCAACGGCACTCGTCGGCATACAACGCTCGATTTTCAGCGGATTGATGCCCAGCGGCAGGCATGCCGTCAGCCCCTTCTCCTGCTGAAAATCCAGCGGAATCAGCGCACAGCTCCGCGTCTGCAAAATGCCGCGTGTCTGCGCCACTGCCTGATCGAGCTGACGCTTGCTGCCTGCCATGTTCATCACGACGATCGTCGCCATATACAGCTTTTCATTCGTTCCCAGCGTTTGCAGCAGGCGCTTGGTATCGTCGCCGTATGCGTCGATATCTCGCGGGATGATGTCGATATCGTATCCCGAACGAAACGCCTTCTGCTGTTCGCTGATTTTGGTCGCGTCCAGCACGACCTGCTTCTGTTTAATCAGCTTGATGGCGGTCATTTGATCCATCGGCTGAACGTGCAGGCTGAACACCGCGCTGGATGGCAGTCTGAGCAGTTCGCCCAGCAGCTTTTTGCTCAGGCTCGACGTTTGAATCTGGATGTACGACGCGGCACAATACGTTTCCCCGATCTTAAACGAGCGGGAGGGCGAGAAATCAAAACTGCCGGGCGCGATGAAGTCTTTGGTGGACAGTCCGGTTTCCGGCAGCCACGACCACTCAAAGACAAACGGCGCATGGTCGTCTATGTGAAACAGCGCGTGCAGCAGGGAAAGCCGCTCTTTGCCGTCCATCAGCACGGACTCCACGCCGATCTTCTTGAAATTGCCCTGCATATCCAGTCCGATACGCGTCAGCCGCGACCGCGCACCCTTGACGCTTTCGGATTCGATGCCGAAGGTCATCAGCTTGATGCGCGTCTGTCCGTTGTTGCTGCGCATGTACTGCGTTTGCAGCAGCTGAACATATTCTGCGCAGAGCGCACGATAGGCTTCGTTGCGTTCCAGCACGGCAAGCGCACGCGCAAACGCTTCCGGGTCGTTCTCGCTGTTGATGCCGGTCATTTGCACATGCACAGCGCAGTCAAAGTAGCTGTAAAAGCTGCACCAGCCGCCGAAAATGCCGAGCTGTTCCGCTTCATCCTCAAGGTCGTAGTTCATATCGTCAAAGAGCAGCGACATGGTGTAATAGTTTTCCGTCACGCGGCAAAGCCCGTCCTTGTACATGCTCAGATACGGAATCGTCTTTTGTGCGCTGTTGGGATTCCTGCCGTCCGCTTTCGCCTGACGGGTCAGCTCTTCGAGCTTCTTCTTCTGCGCCCGCGTCAGCTTAACGCCGGGCTTTTTTCGCCTGTTCTTCAAGCGCCTTCACCTCTTTTCTGAGCCGCATCTCCCGTTCGAGCGCGGCGTAGGTATTGTCGGTTTCATACGGTCTGCGCCGGGGTCTGAGCCACTTGGTTTCAACCATCTGGCGCAGCACGGTTTCAAGCGGCTGCCCGTTTTTTTCGTAAATACCAAACATGAAAAACGGCAGCATCACGCCCATCATCAGCATCGACGCGGCGGTTGAGCTGACGCTCTTTCTGAGCAGAAAAAACACCGGCAGACCGACCGCCGCGCCCAGCCCGAAGAACAGGCATTGGCGGCGGGTCAGACCAAAGAGAAACTTGGTCTTGATTTTCGATAAATCCTTGGGAACAAATACGCTGTCCCGATCTTCCATTTTCAAATTGCTCCTTTCTCAGTGTGCGCCCAGTATCGAGCGGCTTAAACTGCTGGTCTTAAACAGGCAGAAACACAAAAGCACCGTATACCCGACTGCCGTCCAGATTGCCTTGACGACATCTGTTTCCACAGCGATCGACCGCACCAGCACCGCGTAAATCGCCACGCAGATAATCATCAGGACAGCCTGAAAGCCGAGCGCAAACAGCGATTTCAAATAGCCCTGTCCGATCTGCCCCCATTCGCGGTTGACCATCGTCGCCAGCGGCACAGGCGCAAGCGACGTAACCAGATAGATTTCGATCATGCGTCCATAGACGATGACAAAGATGCTGATGGTCAGCAGCCACGAGATGATCTGCATCAGGACGGACTGGATAAACAGCCCGAAAAGCGGACCGACCTCCATCTCCATCAGCCGCTGTTCCAGATTGACGACGATCTCCTCCAGATGGATGCTCGTATCCGCCACGACCACGCCTGCCGCACGATTGACCACGCTCTGCGTCGCTTCAAACACGCCCATGACGATGGTCCATGTATTGGACACGATCATGACCGCGAACGTCGTTTTCATCAGCCACTTAAACACTTCGAACAAATCGAAGTCGCGCATGTTGTTCCGCTCGATCATCATGTTCAGCAGCTCGATGCATGCCACCGCCGTCAGGATGATGCCCGCAATCGGCGTGACGACGGTTTCCGAAAGGTTTTTGACCATGCTGAACACGCCGCTATTCCATTGCTGCGGAGTCATACCGACCACATCGGTAATCTGTGCCACCTTATCGTTGATTCCGTCAAACAGCCCGCTCAGATTGCCGATAATGCCGGCGACCAGCAGCTCCTTGAGCCATTCCGAAATCTTCATCCACAAGAAATTCAAAGAGATTTCTCCTTTCCAAAAGCTGACCGGCTCCCCGCCATGCGGAAAGCCGGCAACTGTTGCTTTTAGCCGAGCATGGTCTTGAGCATCGGGACGAGCGTGGTACCGATCAGCACGATCACGCCGCCGCCAAACGCCTGACGCATACCCTGCGCACGCGGACCGGGGTTATCGCTGGAAAGGGACTCGAAGATATTGAGCAGTCCCATCAGCACAGCGCCGCCGCCCATCGCGGTAACGCCCAGCTGCAAAAGGTCTACGCCGGATTTGAAAATTTCCATGATTTATTCCTCCATTTCTGTTTTTTGGGGCATACGAAAAGCCGCCTTTATTGGGCGGCTTGCGGGGATTCATTCATCAGCATCGCTCACATTAACCTCAAACACATCGTATTGCTCATCGGGTTTAAGTTTCAGCCTGCGTTTGAGGAAGCGCTCGATGTCAAACGTGTTCTTGGAATCCGCGTCGGACAGGTATTTGTAATTCGGATGCTGCGTAATGTCGTATTTGTCCGACAGAAACGGTCTTACGCCGCGCAGCTGCAAAATGCATTTGCGCCCATCCATCACAGCCAGTTCGTCAACGGACATCAGCTCCTTTCCCAGCTTTTGAAAGTTGGTCGAGCGCGAGGTTTCCCGTCCTCGGCTCTCGCCTGTGTTCAACGTGTCGATGGTTTCTCTGCCGAGTGCTTCAGACAGCTCCTTGAGCGTCGTTTTTTCTTTGCCGCCAAGGAAAATTCCTCATCAACGAAACAACAAGGAGGATTTTATGAATATCAATCGTGGCGATATTTTCTATGTCAATTTGAGTGAAAC
>URJN01000005.1 GCA_900548125.1 uncultured Eubacteriales bacterium | reverse complement strand
GAAGACCCTGATGGATACTGGTTGGAGATTGTGCCCACAAGGTAAATATTTCGACCGTCCAGTGCGTGTTGCTGTGTTTAATGTTCGTATGTTTACGAACATTATAAATATCGCATGCTCATTTATTCGATATTATACCTGTTATTTTTCATTTAACTCTTTACAACATTCTAAAGATGCGGTATCATGTCAGCGTTATCATTTTTTTGTTACTTGTTGACTGCAAGGAGGAACAAAACCCATGAAGAAGCTGATTGCTCTGATGCTCGCCGCAATGCTGTGCATGGCAGCCTGTGTCGCCCTCGCTGCTGACCTGAAGATTGGTGCCGTGATGCTCGGCGACGAAACCGAAGGCTATACGCTGGCTCATATGGAAGGCATCAAGCAGGCTGCTGCCGAGCTTGGTCTTTCTGATAAGATCGTTTGGAAGTATAAGGTTCCGGAAGATCAGACCTGCTATGACAGCGCGCTCGACCTCGTTGGTCAGGGCTGCAACCTGATCATCTCCAACTCCTATGGTCATCAGAGCTATATCGCTCTTGCCGCTGAAGAATATCCGGACGTCACCTTCGTTGCCATGACCGGCGACTTCGCTGCGCTCTCCGGTTGCGACAACCTGAAGAACGCTTTCACCAAGGTGTTCCAGTCCCGCTATGTATCCGGTGTTGTCGCCGGCATGAAGCTCGCTGAGCTGATGAACGACGGCACCCTCACTGCTGAGAAGCAGCCGAACTCCTTCGACGCTGACGGCAACGTGAAGATTGGCTATGTCGGTGCTTACAACTACGCTGAGGTTATCTCCGGCTACACTGCTTTCTTCCTCGGCGTTCGCTCTATCGTTCCGAACGTGACCATGGAAGTGATGTACACCAACTCCTGGTTTGATATCGACAAGGAAGGCGCCGCCGCCGAAGCACTCGTCGCGAAGGGCTGCGTCATCATCGGTCAGCACGCCGACTCCACCGGTGCTCCTGCTGCTGTTCAGAAGCTCCATGATGTCGGCACTGTCTGCTACTCTATCGGCTACAACATCGACATGCTCCCGACCGCTCCGACTGCGGCTCTGACCTCTGCGACCAACGTCTGGTCCGTGTTCTACAAGGAGCTGTTCACCGCGATGCTCAACGGCGAGGAAATCCCCTCCGACTGGGCGAAGGGCTATGACGATGGTGCTGTTGCCATCACGACCCTTGGACCGTCCTGCGCCGCCGGCACTGCCGAGAAGGTTGCCGAGGTTGAAGCTGCTCTGCGCGACGGCAGCCTGAAGGTTTTCGATGTCAATACCTTCACTGTGAACGGCGAGACCGTCACCTCTGCCCCGTGCGACATGACCATCATGGACTGGGCTACCGGCACGGTTTCCTATCAGGGCGAGACCTACGAAGCCATCGTGGACGGTGCTTTTGAGGAGTCTACCTTCCGCAGTGCTCCTTACTTCACCCTGCGCATCGACGGCATCGTTGAGGACGCGCAGTAATCTGCAATTCCTGCATCGAAGCTTTAAACGAAAAGGGAAGCCATCCGCTTCCCTTTTCGCTGTTTATTTACTTTGAAGGAGTGAACGGCACCTTATGCAAAATGCCATTGAACTGCGCCATATTACCAAGACATTCGGCAGCGTTGTTGCCAACAGCGATATCTCCCTGACCGTCCGCCGAGGAGAAATTCTCTCCCTGCTGGGCGAAAACGGCAGCGGCAAAACGACGCTGATGAACATGATCGCCGGTATATACTATCCTGACGGCGGTGAGCTTCTGGTCGATGAAAAGCCTGCTGAGATTCGCAGCCCGAAGGATGCCTACGCCCTGGGCATCGGCATGGTTCATCAGCATTTCAAGCTCATTGACGTATTCACCGCCGTCGAAAATATCGCGCTGGTCATGGATCAGCACGAAAAGTACGATCTGAAAGCCATCCGCGAGAAGGCGCGTGCCATCTGCGACAAATACGCATTTGATATCGACCTGGATCAAAAGGTCTATGAGATGAGCGTCAGCCAGAAGCAGACGCTTGAAATCATTAAAATGCTCTATCGCGGCGCGCAGATTCTGATTCTCGACGAGCCGACCGCCGTTCTGACTCCGCAGGAAACCGAAAAGCTCTTTAACGTCATGCGCAATATGCGCAAGGACGGAAAATCCATCATCATCATCACCCACAAGCTCCACGAAGTGCTGGAAATTTCCGACCGCGTTGCGATTCTGCGCAAGGGTGAATACATCGGCACGGTTGAAACCGCAAACGCCAGCGAAGCCTCTCTGACGGAAATGATGGTCGGCAAAAAGGTCGAGTTGAATATCGAGCGTCCCGAACCGGTCGATCCCCATCTGCGTCTGAGCGTACACAACCTGAGCGTCACCAACAGCGAAGGCGTCCGCGTGCTGGATAATATCTCTTTTGATGCGTTCAGCGGCGAGATTCTGGGTATCGCGGGCATTTCCGGCAACGGACAGAAAGAGCTGCTGGAAGCCATCGCCGGCTTGCAGCTGACCGATCCCGATTCCAGCGTCGTCTACTATCCGGATGACGACCGCGATTCCACGGCGGAACAGCTGATTGGCAAATCTCCCAAGGACATCCGCGACATGGGCGTTCATCTCTCCTTCGTTCCGGAGGATCGTCTGGGCATGGGTCTGGTCGGCTCGATGGGCATGATTGACAACATGATGCTCAAGAGCTACGGACAGGGTCATTCCCCCATCGCCGACCGCCGCGCACCGCGCCATCTTGCCGAAGAAATCAAGGATTCTCTGGGCGTCGTTACGCCGTCGGTCAGCACACCGGTTTCCCGTCTTTCCGGCGGCAACGTGCAGAAGGTGCTTGTCGGACGCGAAATTGCGGCAAGCCCCTCCGTGCTGATGACTGCCTACGCCGTTCGCGGTCTGGATATCAACACGAGCTACACCATCTATCACCTGCTCAATGAACAAAAGCGTAAAGGCGTAGCCATCATCTACGTCGGCGAAGACCTGGACGTGCTGATCGACCTCTGCGACCGCGTGCTGGTGCTTTGCGGCGGTAAGAACAACGGCATCGTCGAAGGACGCAAGACCAGCAAGGAAGAAGTTGGTCTGCTGATGACCAAACTGCGCGAGCCGCAGCAGAAAGGAGGCATCGCCTGATGCAGACGACAAAACACAGTGAGCCGCTGATTCGCGTCGTCAAACGCGGAGAAATTCCCGCAGGCAAGAAGATTACAATCCGACTGATCGCAGTCGTTCTCGCCCTGATTGTAGACGCCATGTTCATCTTCTTCGTCACCGGACTGAACCCGCTCGACGTTTACAAAGCGATGATTCAGGGAACGTTCAGCACAACAATGCGTTTTTCATGGGCGATGCGCGACCTCGCCTCCCTGCTTTTGATTGGCATCGCGCTGGCACCTGCATTCAGAATGCGCTTCTGGAACATCGGCGCGGAAGGTCAGGTCTTGATGGGCGCACTGGCAACCGCCGCAGTCATGGTTTATTACGGCGGAAAACTGCCGAACTGGCTGCTGTATACCGTGATGCTCGTCGTGGGTGTTCTCGCCGGTGCAGTCTGGGGCTTTATCCCCGCGTGGTTTAAAGCCAAGTTCTCGACCAACGAAACGCTGTTCACCCTGATGATGAACTACGTTGCCATTCAACTCGTCGCCTGCTGCGTCAATATCTGGCGCGGTCAGGCTTCCAGCTTGGGCAAGCTGAACATGAAGAGCAAGGCAGGCTGGTTCCCGCAGATCATGGGTCAGCGTTATACCATCAATCTGATTGTCGTCGTCGTGCTGACCATTGCCATGTACTGCTATCTGCGTTATTCCAAGCAGGGCTATGAAATCTCCGTCGTCGGCGAAAGCGAAAACACCGCGCGCTACGCGGGCATCAACGTCGGCAAGGTCATCATCCGCACCATGATTCTCTCCGGTGCTCTCTGCGGTCTGACCGGCTTCCTCATCGTCGGCGGACGCGATCAGGCGATTTCTACCGGCACGGCGGGCGGCAACGGTTTTACCGCGATTATCGTCGCCTGGCTCGCCAAGTTCAACACGTTCACCATGGCACTGATTTCCTTCCTGCTCATCTTTCTGAATAAAGGCGCAGCCGAAATCGCTTCCGCGTACAATCTGAATGACTTTGCCAGCGACATCATTGCGGGCATCATCCTCTTCTTCATCCTCGGAAGCGAATTCTTCATCAATTACAAACCGGTATTCCGCACGCACGCGGGCAAGGAGGCTGCCTGATGGATACGCTTATCGCATGGATCATGCGCGCCATTCCCTTTGGTACTATCATTATGTACGGCGCAATGGGTGAAATCATCACCGAAAAGAGCGGCAATCTGAATCTCGGCGTGCCAGGCATCATGTATCTGGGCGGCTTCGCGGGCTTTGCCAGTGCTTATATCTATGAGAATACCGCCGCTAATCCCAATATGGTGTTGTGCGTCGTCATCGCGCTGATCTGCGCGTTCGTCGCGTCGATGCTCGGCGGACTCATTTACAGCTTCCTGACCATCAGCCTGCGCGCCAATCAGAATGTTACCGGTCTTGCGCTGACGACGTTTGGCATGGGCGTCGCCAACTTCTTCGGCGTGTACATCCTCAACGGACGCACCGCAACGCAGAGCATGGTTTACAAGACGTTCCAGACCAAGCTGCCCCTTCTTCCCCAACTCGGCATCATCGGGCAGACGGTGTTTAACTATGGATTCATGGTATACGCCGCCATCATTCTGGCAATCGTTCTTCACCACATTCTGAACCATACGCGCGTCGGTCTGAATCTGCGCGCCATCGGTGAAAACCCCGCAACCGCCGACGCTGCCGGCATCAGCGTCACCCGATACAAGTATCTGGCGACCTGTCTGGGCGCAGGCATCTCCGGTCTAGGCGGTCTGTACTATGTGCTGGATTACAATCAGGGTATCTGGGCAACCACAACGCAAATTGAGGCACTGGGCTGGCTCGCCGTCGCGTTGGTCATCTTCACGACGTGGAAGCCGCTGAACGCCATCTGGGGTTCCTATCTGTTCGGTCTGCTCTATTGGCTGTATCAGTTCATGCCGACGCTGATGGGCATCTCGGTTCCCGGCTATGTGACAGACCTGATTCAGATGGTTCCCTATCTGGTAACCATCGTCGTGCTGGTTGTCACCTCGCTTCGCAAAAAGCGTGAGAATCAGCCGCCAGCCAGTCTGGGATTGGCATATTTCCGCGAGGAACGCTGACCGAATTCCGGTAAGCTCTTTCAGAGTTTATCGGAATTTTTCTTTTCCATTGACTTTTTTTACGAATTCCCTTATAATATGTGGGAATTAGGGAGTAGTCAGCGTCCATGCGTCCGGACGTGATAAAGTCAACATGCTGGGGTTTTGCCTCTGGCTTTATACGAAATGACAAGACTAATCTGCGCATACTTTACTTTGCGGCAGATTGGTCTTTTCTCGTGCATGGGAAATACGTAAAATCGTCCGCGTGCGCAAATCTTTGGCTTCCTGCTGGCTATGGCGAAAGTGCAGGTGGCTCAGTCCATGAGGAGGTATTTTCTTGGGTCTTTGGGAATTGTTCGTCATCGCTGTCGGTCTGTCTATGGATGCGTTTGCCGTATCCATCTGTAAGGGTCTGTCCGTCGGCAAGTGTACATTGAAGCACATGCTTGTCTGCGGTCTGTATTTCGGTGTGTTTCAGGCAATCATGCCGTTCATAGGGTATCTGCTCGGCGCACAGTTTGACACGCTGGTGTCCTCGTTAGCACCGTATATCGCCTTCATCCTGCTTGCGCTCATTGGTATCAACATGATTCGCGAATCGCACAGCAAAGACGAAGAGGACGAAGTCAATGCAGACTTTTCATGGCGCGCCATGCTTCCCCTCGCCGTCGCAACGAGCATTGACGCACTCGCTGTCGGCGTGTCTTTCGCCTTTTTGCAGGTCAACATTCTTCCGGCGGTCTGCTTAATCGGCTTGACAACCTTCGTTTGCAGCATCATCGGCGTCAAAATCGGCAGTATCTTCGGTGACCGCTACAAGGCACGTGCCGAGTTTTTCGGCGGACTCGTTCTGATCGTCATGGGTCTGAAAATTCTGATCGAACACTTCTTGGGATAAAAAACACCGCCGCAGTTCAATCGCCGCGGCGGTGTTTCTATATGATCCCGTATATAAATTCGCACCCAAAACACAGATCCGTAAAAACGCTTTCCATTTGCCCGCGTGATGTCACACAGCTCCTGTGCGTCCATTCCTCTCAGGTTCGCGATAAACCGGCAGATATGCGCCACATTGCACGGTTCATTCCGGCGTCCGCGAACGGGTTCTGGCGCAAGATACGGGCTGTCCGTTTCAATCATCAGGCTTTCAATCGGAACATTCTTTGCGACCTCCTGAAGATTGGCGGAACGCTTGAATGTCACTGGTCCGGCGAAGGAAATCATGCAACCCAGGAACAGATATACCTTCGCGCTCTCCCAACTTGCCGAACAGCAGTGGATGACGCAATGTGGAAGCCTGTTCTTGTTCGCACGCAGAATATCTATGGTATCGCCGTGCGCATCGCGGATATGAAGGATGACCGGCTTTTTCAGCGTATACGCCAGCTCCAGTTGACGGACAAAGACCTCCTTCTGAACATCACGCGGTGACAGGTCATAGTAATAATCCAGACCGATTTCGCCCAATGCCTTAACCTTCGGTTCTTCCGTCAGCCAGCGTGTGAGCGTCGGAATATCCTCCGCGCGAAAGCTCTTTGCGTCATGCGGATGTACGCCGACTGCTGCATAAATCTCCCCATTTTCGCGGGCAAGTTTCAGGCTCTGTTCGCTTGAAGCCATATCCGAGCCCACGCACATGCAGAGCATATCCCCCGCCCGCATACGCGCGAGAACCTCTGTCCTGTCCTCATCAAAGCGTTCATCCGTCGGATGAGCGTGTGTATCAAACAGACCGACGAGTGTATTTTGTTCCATCGTTATTCCCTTCTTCTAAAAGAAGCACTGACCGCTCTCAAGGTCAGTGCTTCTTATTTTCAATCAGCCGATTTCGCAGCCGTCTTCCATATCGGAATCCACCGTCAGCAGGCTCAGCTTGCTGTCATCCGCGTTCGCGGCGCACAGCAGCATGCCATGCGACTCCACACCGCGAATCTTACGCGGCGCGAGATTCGCCAGCAGAACAACCTTTTTGCCGACCATCTCTTCCGGCGTATAGAACTTCGCAATGCCGGAAACGACGACGCGCTCCGTATCGCCAACCTTCAGCGTAGACATCAGTAGCTTATCCGCCTTGGGAACCTTTTCGCACTTGAGAACCTTCGCAACAACCAGCTGAATCTTCTCAAAGTCCTCGAACTGAATCAGGTCGCGCTGGGTGAAGACCGTCTTTTCCTCGTCGGCAGGCGCGGGCAACTCGTCCTTCGCCGCGATCTCCTTCGCATGCTCCAGAGCCGCCTGCTTTTCAGCCTCCAGCAGTTCAAGCTCCTTGGCAACGTCAATGCGCGGAAAGAGTGCCTCTCCCTTATGCACCTTGCTGCCCGGAACAACGCCGCCGAACACCTTGACGGAATCCCACGTCTTCAACGCATCATCCGTCACGCCGATCTGCTCAAAAATACGTTCCGGTGTACGCGGCATCGTCGGGGAAATCAGTATGGCAACCATACGCGCACATTCAAGCAGCACATACAGCACCGTACCCAGACGCGGACGATCCGCTTCGTTCTTGGCAAGCACCCACGGCGTCGTCAGGTCAATATAACGGTTGCACTCGCCAACAAGCTTCCAGATTTCCGTCAGCGCATTGCTGAACTGAAGCGCATTCATGCACTTTTCGACGTTCAGCCAGAGGTTCTGCGCCTGATCGATGAGCTTCTTGTCCAGCTCGGTATACTCAGCAGGTGCCGGCACAACGCCGTCGAAATACTTTTCAATCATTGCAACGCTGCGGCTGACCAGATTGCCAAGGTCATTCGCCAAATCCGCGTTGATGCGCTTGATGAGTGCCTCGTTGGAGAACTCACCATCCGCGCCGAACGGCATCTCTCTCATGAGGAAATAGCGCACAGCGTCGGAAGAATAACGCTCACAGAGCTTCACCGGATCGACAACGTTGCCCTTCGATTTGCTCATCTTGCCGCCGCCCATGACCAGCCAGCCGTGACCAAACACCTGCTTGGGCAGAGGCAGACCGAGTGCATGCAGCATGATGGGCCAGATGATGGTATGGAAACGGACAATCTCCTTGCCGACCAGATGGATATCCGCGGGCCAATACTTCTTAAAGAGAGAATCGTCCTCCGAATTATAGCCCAGCGCGTTGATATAGTTGGTCAGCGCATCGACCCAGACATAGACCGTGTGCTTCGGGTCAAAATCAACCGGAATGCCCCACTTGAGCGATGTGCGCGATACGCACAAATCCTGCAAGCCGGGAATAAGGAAGTTATTGAGCATTTCAGCGGTGCGCGTCGGCGGCTGAATGAAATCCGGATGGGTTTTGATATAGTCGATGAGCCAATCCTGATATTTGGAAAGGCGGAAGAAATAGCTTTCCTCGCGCGTCTTTTCGACCGGACGTCCGCAGTCTGGGCAGCAGCCATCCTTGAGCTGCAACTCCGTCCAGAAGGACTCGCACGGCGTGCAGTACCAACCCTCATACTCACTCTTGTAAATATCGCCCTGATCGTAGAGCTTGCGGAAAATCTTCTGAACAGACTTGACATGGCGCTCGTCCGTCGTGCGAATGAAGTCGCTGTAATCAATGTCCATCAGCTTCCACAGATCCTTGATGCCCGCGACGATATGATCGACATACTCCTTCGGGGTCACGCCGGCTTCCTTCGCCTTGCGCTCGATTTTCTGACCATGCTCGTCGGTACCGGTAAGAAAATAAGTATCGTAGCCGGTCATCTTCTTGAACCGCGCCATGGAATCTACCGCCGTGGAGCAGTAGGCATGACCGATATGCAGATTATCGCTCGGATAATAAATCGGCGTAGTAATATAAAACTTCGGTTTCTCGCTCATCCTTTTCCTCTCCTTCAAAAAAACCGCCCCCGCATGCGCAAGGGCGATTGCTTGTATCCTTACCCTGTTGACCGCTCACAAGATGCGCTCGTGCGGCTTTCACCCATTTATTATAGGAAAGAAATGCCGCTGTGTCAAGCAAAAATCAGGTTTCCGAAAGATATCGCTGCCAGACAATCCGCTTAACATTGCCATCCGCATCCAGATAGTAGGAAAGCTCGACAAAAATGCTTGCTTTCTCATCCACGGGGTCATAATAATGGATGACAAATGTGCCGTCGTCCTGACTGCGGTAGGTTCCAAACTGCTGATTGGCAGAATTCCAGTTATACAGCAGCCTGTCGCCCGTATCATTCAGCGCGGCTTGTCCCAAATCGCGGAATTTAGCCATCACGTCTTCTCCGCTCATACCGACCTTGGTCGTTCGCGGCGCAGTCATCTTTGTGCTGGTCGTGTCCAGCGCATACAATACCGGTGCGCTGCCTTCCTTTTTGACGCAGAACCGTGCCGTGCCCCAGTCATAGACCGCTTCATAGCTTTCCATGTCGCTGCTATACCATTCTTCCTTCGGCAGAACCTCGTAGCTTGTCGGCGTTCCCCAGCTCTTGGTGAATGTATTGTAGGTCGTCTTGTAAAGCGTCAGATTCTTGAACGTATCCTCGGATGTGAACATCTTTTTGAGGTTGCCCTCTACGTCGAAGGACAGGCTCATTTCATAACTGACCTTGCCGTTTTCCGCAACCGCAATGGCGCGCAGGGTCGTCTTGCCCGTCGGCAGCTGAATCGGCTGTCCTTCCACATACAGGGTCGATTCCGTCGTTGCCTGTCTGCCGTCGAGCGTATAATAGATGGCGACAATCTTTGCCGCGTTTTTGTCCGTTTCCGTACCCGGTCGCAGCGATACGAGCGGGGCTTTTTTGTATTTGCCGGATTGCTTGTTCGCCTGCGGCGCGGCGGGCGTCGGAATAATAACCGTATAGTCGGCGGAAATCTGCTCGCTTGGCGTACCGTTTTCGGTAAAACCAATCGCCTTGATGGTCATCTTTCCTTCCGAAACGTGCAGCTTCGTGTTGGCGGTGTAGATGAGTCCCGACTCAGAGGGATCCGTTCCGTCCGTTGTGTAATATACGGTTTCATTGTCAGGAATGCTGATGGTCACGTCGATCTCCGACGTATAACGGCCTGCCGATACGGAGAATGTCGGCGCGGTCGGCGTATACTCACGAAGCATGACGTCAAACTCCTGCGTACCGGTCGTGTTCTCCGCGCCCTTTTTCATCAGTTCGAGTGCTTCCGCATGGTATCCCTCATCCTGATAAATTTTGATGAGGTTGCGGTATGCGCTCGGATGGGCAGGCGCAATGTCATTGATGAGCGATTCATAAATGGCTTTTGCCTCGTCGATACGCCCCAACTCCGTGTATGCCTGCGCCATCAGAATCAGCGCATCCACATTCTCCGGCTCTCTGTCTACCGCAATCTGCAAGGTGCTGAGCGCGCGCGTATAGTACGCCTGATCGACCAATTCCTTGCCGAGGGTCACATAGGCATCCGTTCGGGCAATTTTCCAACCCCACTGTGCCATGAGCTGCTGACCGTTTTCTGTCTTAAAGAGCATGTACCCGCCTGCTGATACCACAAAGAGCGTCAGCAGCAAAATGACAATCAGCACATGTATCATTCGCTTATGCGATTTTTGATAAATGGGCGGCGCATACATAGCGGGCTTCGCATCGACCTTGCGGCGCAGGTTATCCGGTGCATGACGAACATGACGGACATTGGCATGTTCCCTCGCCGCCTGCTTCTCAAGTCCAACCGGCACACGGCTGCCCGACTTACCGGCATGCACATCCTGGTTCGATACCGGAACACGCCTGGGCGTGGAAACTGTTCCGACGTTTTTCTCCCCTGCCTGTTCTCTTTTATTCCGCTCTTCGGCGGAAAACTGATCCGGCGTGACGCGGCGGGCAACATGCGCACGCGGTGCTTCCTGCTCCATATCAGCTTCGGCACGTCTGCGTCTGTATGCGCGCTGCACAGCGTTGCAGCTTGGGCATACGCGAGCCGTATCCGGCAATTCCCTGCCGCAGTTTGGACAAATCACGAAAGCACTCCCTCCTTTACAGGGCAAAAATGCGTGGCAAAATGCTTAAACACGTCTGAGGGATTCATAATATGGGTCGCCCGCAAACTCGCGTTCGGGCGGACGTTCGCCGCCAAGCGTTTCAATCGCATTGACGATTTCAACATAATCCAGATAATTGACATCGGAATCCTGCGCGGCTTGCGTCAGCATGGGAATCGCGCGGTCGTCACCGAACTTCGCCAAATAGGACGCAAACAGCGCACGGCGGTCATCGCGGGTCACAAACCGCTCTTTCAGCAGCTCATAAATGCGGTCATCGCCGGGATAGTTGCTCAGAATATCCGCAAAGATATCGCGTCCCGCCTGACCTGCCCGCGCAAGCGCACCAAGCACGGGTTCAACAACCTCACAGCCCATGGAGAGAAGTGCTTCCGCGCAGAGGTCGCCCCTGTCGCTCGGCTCCTCCAGCTCTGCAATCCAGTCGATATACATGCTCATCGGTTCTTTGCTCTCCATCTCACGGAGCAGCGAAATCGCCGTCATCTGCGCTTCCTCCGGCGTGTCTCCCCGCTCCAGCAGCTCCATCAGGCTCTTTTCTGCCGCCGCACCCAGCTCGGTGATGCGATCAAGCAGCAGATCCGGAACCGGAACGCCTTCATGGATGTACTGACAGAGCCAACCAACCAGCATACCTGCATCATCAAACTGCTCAAAATAGTCCTGCGGCGCGGTTCCATCCAGAAAATCAGCCGGTTTTTGCAGAAACTCCATATATACATCCGGCATCATATTTTCGATGACATCCATATTGTCCTTGTATTTTTCTGAATTCTCTTTGACCCACGCGCCCATGTACTTTTCAAACGCTCGGTCAAAATTGATACACTTCATTGTACATGCTCCTTTTCATCGTTCGGCTCTGTTTCCCGAACGGCGTTTATCATTCTGCGAACCATGACCCGACAAAGCCGCACCGACACACCGTTTCTTCGTGCGATGACGCTCAATCTGACCCGATGCTTTTTAAACTCATGGAACAGATATTCAAGTGCCGCTGCGCACGCTGCCTTTTCCCGCGCACGCGGCAGACCGTACCGCTCCAAATAGGCGATATACAGCGGCAAAAGCACGCGCGGTGCCTGCGGAAAATCCGGCATCAGCGCATCCGAAGCCGCCTGAACAATCTCCTGCGCTGCTTCTCCGCCTTCCTGCGTCCTCGCTGTTCCGCTGGCGGCGAGTTTAACCAGCCTTCCGCCGATATCCACGTTATACGGAACAAACGCACCTTCCGCCGTCAAGACCTGCATCAGCGTATATTTCAGCGCATCATTCACCATCGGGTCGGTCAGCGCATCCAGCATCGTCTGATGCGCTTCCTCCGTCTTAAGCATATTCAGCAGCATGATGCCGAGCATCGCCGCATTCTTTCCGGCAACCGCTGAGCGAAATGCCCATGCGCTCAGCCTGCAAAGCTCGCGGTTTTGCGCATCGTCCATATCCTTTTCATCCGCATACAGCGCGGAAAGCATGCGCATGACGCGGCTGGCCGCTTCCTCTTGCGGAACATCCAACCCGAGCGTCAGCCGTTCCGACGGCTTTTTGCCCTCACGCGCCAGCGCGTAAACATATGGGCAGACCGTGTTTTCCGGCAGAAGGACACAAAGCTGCGCAAACTGACGTTTGGCTTCATCTATCCTGCCCAAATTGAGCAGCGCACAGCCGCACAGCAACATGCCTTTGGTCGAATAGGGTTCTCTGTGAAGCAATGCCCGCGTCAATCCGAGCGTCACGCGGTCTTCGCCGTGTTTGGCACTTTCGACCGCAACGCTGAACATGTCCTCCGCATTCTGCGCCCTCAAAACGGCAATGTACAGCATGCGCTTCGCCTCGTCTGCCCTTCCCAGCGTATAGAGAATATCAAGCAGCACGCAAATCGTCTGAATCCGCGCAGGCGCAAGCGCGTGCGCACGTTTGGCATGCTCCAGCGCATCTTCCAATCTGCCCAGCAGCATCTCACAGCACGCCAGCAGCGTCAGCCTCTGCGCATTCTCGCACAGGTCAATCGCATGCAGCATGGTGCGCCTTGCCGCATGAATCTTTCCCTCTTGAAGCCGCTCGACAGCGCGGCGTTCGAGCATCTTCGCCCGCCGCCGTTTATTCTGCGTCACTGGCATCTGCATAGCTTCAACCAGCTGTCTTTTCAACAGGGACGCCAGCTCGGGCGACACGCCTTGACGATCGCCGCTTTCAAACTGTTCAAAGTATGAGACCGCGCGCATCAAATCCGCTCTCTGCGCACTGGATAGCGCAAGGTTGAACCACGCCTGCGCACAATACGCGCCTTTCATCCGCGCCACACGCAGATAGGAGCGGGCGGCTTCCTCCTCGCAATCCATCTCGTCGTAGGTCAAAGCCATTTCCCATTCAATCGCTTCATCTGAGCCAAACTGGTCGCGCGCCTTTGCAAGCAGTGCCATAGCCTCGCCGTATCGACCGGCAAAACGGTGCTTCTGCGCGCGCATCACCCAATATTCGCTTGTGCGCGCCATAGAGACCACCTTCGTCATGACACTCCTCCTTTTGCTTTGTTATTCGTTATTCTGCGCGCCTGCCTGCTCAATCAGGCCTTCCAGCTCCTGCTTCGTAAAGGCATAGCGTTTGCGGCAGAAATGGCACTGCACCTCGCAGCCGCCCTGATTTTCAATGATATCTCGAAGCTCATTTTCGCCCATGGAAAGCAGCACGCGCTCGATATAATCGCGGGAGCAGTCACAGTGCAGACGCAGCGGCATCTCTTCCAGGATTTCAGGCTGAAGCCCGCGGAAGCAGCCTTCCACGATTTCCTCCAGCGTCATGTCGGAGAGCATCTGCGAAATGGACGAGAACAGCTCCGCGCGAATCTCCAGCGCATCCAGCAGCTCTTCCGAACAGTCAGGCATCGCCTGAATCAGGATGCCGCCCGCGGAAATAATCTTTTCGCCAACCAGCGTACCCAGCGCGCAAAGGCTCGGCGTCTGCTCGGATTCCAGATAGTACATGGCGAAATCCTCCGCAATCTCGCCGGACACCAGCGCAACGCGCCCCACATACGGCTCGCCGAAACCGAACGAGCGCATGACCGTCAGCTGACCATCCTTGCCCAGCGCGTCGCCGACATCCAGCTTGCCGTTGGGCTTGAGCGGAAGCTCAACCTCCGGATGCTCGATTGTCACCTTGACCGTGCCATCCGGTCCCGCAATCGCGCAAATCGGACCCGCAGGACCGCCGCCATTGATGGTCGCGGTGATGCGGTCGCCGTCGCTCTTGAGGTTTGCGCCCATAATCGCTGTCGCGGCAAGCATACGCCCCATCGCCGCGCTGCATGTATTGCTGGCTTCATGAATATCACGCGCCTGCTGTGCCATTTCTGTCGTATCACAAAGAAAAACGCGCGCCTGACCGCCCATCAGGGTCAGCCGCAGCATTCTGGATGTATGTTCCATATGTTTTGTCCTCCGATTGATTTCTTTTTATCCTTGGGGTTTTCGCGCCGCAAAGTGGATTCGTAAATCGTCCTCTTTCGGCGCATCCATACGCATTTCTCCATAGACATGGATATCTTCAAATCCGGCGTCTGTCAGCCACAAAGTCAGCTCCTGCTGACTATGCGCGCGCTGACGATGCTGCTCACGGAAGCGTCGGTAACGCCCATCCTCTTCGCGGACGAAGAAGGTTACGTCCATGGACAGCACATGCGTTTCACGATTCAGCCTGTTCTGCCACAGCACTGCCGCACCGTCCCGTTCCTCTCCGAAAAAGGAATCACCCATCTTTTCTTCCAGCTTATGTCGGGTCGAGCAGTCAAAGCACAGCGCACCGCCGGGCAGAAGGCTCTGATACGCCGCAGCGAAAAATGCCTTCACGTCCTCCTGCGTCGTCAGGTAGTTAACGCCGTCGCATGTCGCCAGCACCGCACCCACGCGGCGGGGCAGCGTCAGCCTGCGCATATCCTGCCGAACAAACGCAGGCTCTACGCCCCACTCACGCGCCTTGCTTTCCGCCTGACGAAGCATGGCGGCGGAGAGATCTACACCGGTCATCGCCATGCCGCTCTGCGCCAGCCGAACCGTCAAGCTGCCCGTTCCGCAGGCACATTCTGCCGCACGGCGCGGCAGTTCGCCCGTCACGCTGCGAATCAAGCCGAGGTAATATCCGCTCCACGCATCATAATCAAAGTCATCCATCAGCGTATCATATACGCTTGCAAAATCCTCGTACATATCGCTCACATTTCCATGTCGTTCTCCTGTCTGTGGGCAAGCATGCCGCCGATTCTTCCGCTCTCCTTAGCGGTCAATCCTGCCCAGCCAACCTCAAGCACGCGCTCAAGAAGCCCGGCTTCCTTTGCTGCGCGATATTTCGCACGTTCGCGCACAGTCGGCGGCTTCATATATCCCTTCATCAAACTCACCTCCCGGCTTCATTGTTGCCGACAGGCTCCTTTTTCATGTGAAAGGGAATTACTCCTCATCCTCTTCCTCGTCGTCCTCGTCATCTGCGTCATTCTCGTCCGTATGCGGGCGCAGTCCCTGCCCCACCTGTGCGCCTTCGATATGCGGATTGAGATACTTGTCAAACACGCCGTTTGCAAAGGAAGCGTAAATCAGGCGGGAAAGCGCGAATCCGAACAGCAGATAATACAGCGAAATCACGAGAATCGCAATGCCGTTGCCCGCCAAAACGCCGAACACCAGCACGGCAATCGGAATCAGCGTAATCAGGCGCGCCAGAAGCATATGAGGCAGGCGCGCGGCACTCATCAAGAACGCATTCTTCATCAAATTCTTGAAGCTCAGCTCGTAACCGACCATCATCGGATAGAGCAGCGGGAGCATCAGCGCAAACATCAGCGTCGCCGAAAAAACCACCATCAGCGGAAGCAGCAGCAGCATATTGCCCTTCGCCAGACTTCCGTAGTAATTCACCGCGGTATACGCCACGACAGGAACAACCGAAGTCACCGCAGACACGGCAAGCGCCTGCTTCCAGTTGGACTTAAACGCATCCTTATAATCCGAAAAGAGGAAGGCGTGCTGATCGCGCGCCCAGTTGCGCATGATATACGCCGCGCCGGCTGACGACGGACCCGTGATTGCGATACAGGGAATCAGCCCCAGCAGCCACATCATCACATATCCCGAAATTGCGCTCATCAGATTCGCCGCGCCGCCCTCTGCGGCGAGAACAGCTTCCGTGTCAATGCTCTGCACCGCCGCCAGGTTGATATACGTCCACAAGAGGAACGGGATCCAGAAGACAATCTGAAGCAGATTCACCTTCACCAGATCAAACACATGATCCTTCAAAACCATGAAGAAAAGGGAAATGCGGTTTTTCGGCATATCCATCTCGCTGTAATCGCGCTTACCCGCTTTTCCGTAATACAATCTGTCAAACAAACCCATATACTTTTATCCTCCGTTATGCTCTTTGGTTTACAAGCCCGATGAACAGTGCCAGTCCGGTGACCAAAGCGCGCTCATCAAAATCAAACGTATCCGCATGCAGCGGACTGGTGTGCTTCTCGTCCCTGCATCCGCAGAACACAAATACACCCGGCACACCCAGCTGATAATAGGAAAAATCCTCTGCAATCATTCTGGGCTTTTCCTGAACAAAGCGATCGTCCAATATCGCCCGTATCCGCGCCACTTCATCCGCGTCGTTTTCAACACACGGATAAAAGACCCGCTTCACCATCTCTGTCTTTGTTCCGAATGCCGCATCTACGCCAGCCATATCCTGCAAAATGCAGGATTCCAGCCCTTCGTATACGGTGTTGGAAAATGTGCGGATAATGCCCTCCAACCGCGCTTCATCCGCAATGATGTTGCGCTGGTGTCCCGCTTCAACATGCCCAATCGTCAGCAGCGCAGGCTGAGCCGGATCGACGCTTCGCGCCACTGTCGTCTGCAAAAGCGTCAGCAGATGCGCCATCGCCATGACAGCATCTCTGCCCAGATGCGGCATCGCGCCGTGAGAAGCCTTGCCGCGGATGACAAAATCCATCTCGCAGGTCTGCGCCATCATGGCGCCCACGCAGGTGGACACTTTGCCCAGCGGCACATCCGGCATCATGTGCATGCCGTAAACCGCCTGAACATGCGGCTCCTCCAATGCGCCTTCTTCAATCATCCTCCGCGCACCGCCTGTCGTTTCCTCCGCCGGCTGGAACAGAAGAACCACATCGTCTTTGAGTTGGCTTCTATGTTCGGAAAGCCACTGCGCAAAGGTCAGCAGGTTTGCCATATGTCCGTCATGCCCGCAGGCGTGCATTCTGCCTGAATGCTCCGACGCAAATGTACAGCCCGTCGCTTCCTGAATCGGCAGCGCGTCGATATCCGAACGGAATGCAATCACGCGCCCCGTTCCGTCTCCGCGAAAAACCGCGCGAATTCCCGTCTGCGCAAAGACGCGCAAATCATCCGGAGCGAGCTTTTCAAGATGCCGCATCAGATATTCATGCGTTTTAATTTCTTCATAGCCCAGCTCCGGAATACGGTGAAGCGCACGGCGGTGCGTCCTGAGCTGCTGCTCGTAACGGGACGCCTCTATTTCAAGACTGCTAAAATCCATCCGATAGCCTCGTTTCCGGATGCGTTTATCTCTGCATCCACTTTTCTTCGAGCTACTATTTTATCACACACGGAAGAAAATGAAAAGCCGCAGGTCACAATTCCTATCGCAGCGGCGTATTTTTTATCAGGGCGGTCAACGCATTTCCTTCCTCCGTGCAAAAAGAAGCAAGCGGGGTTGACAAGGCGATATGCAGGGTGATATGATGAATATACCGTTTTTGCCCGCAAAGCAGCGGTATAGACGGCTAAAGTTGAAAGGATGGATTCGTCATGGAGCGTAAATGGCGTGTTGCAATTGTTGGCGCAACGGGCATGGTGGGTCAACGTTTCGTTTCCCTGCTTGCCGATCACCCGTGGTTTGAGATTGCGGTCGTCGCCGCCTCCGCGCGAAGCGCAGGCAAGACTTACGAGGAAGCGGTCAGCGGACGCTGGGCATTTGATTGGGATATTCCCTCCGCTGTGCGCTCTCTGGTTGTCCGCGATGCGGCGGACGTAAGCGGCGTAACAAGCGAAGTGGATTTTGTTTTCTGCGCCGTCGATATGAAGAAGGACGAGATTCGCGCGCTGGAAGACGCATATGCCAAGAGCGAAACGCCTGTCGTTTCCAATAACTCGGCGCATCGCGGCACGCCCGATGTGCCGATGATTGTTCCGGAGCTGAATCCGGAGCATGCCGCTGTCATCGAGTATCAGCGCAAACGCTTGGGCACCAAGACCGGCTTTGTGACGGTCAAACCGAACTGCTCGATTCAATCTTACGTTCCCGCGCTGACTGCCCTGTACGACCTTAAACCCACGCGCGTCGTTGTTTCCACCTATCAGGCAATTTCCGGCGCAGGCAAGACGTTTAAACGCTGGCCGGAAATGATTGACAACGTCATTCCCTACATCGGCGGCGAAGAAGAAAAGAGCGAGCAGGAGCCGCTCAAAATCTGGGGACACGTTGAAAACGGCATCATCGTACCCGCTAAAGAACCGGTCATCAGCGCGCATTGCGTGCGCGTCGCCGTTGCCGACGGACACCTTGCGACCTGCTGGGCGAGCTTTGAGAAGCCCGCTTCCAAGGAAGAAATCATCGAACGCTGGCGCAGCTTTGAGGGACTGCCGCAGAAGATGAATCTGCCCAGTGCGCCTCATCCCTTCATTCAGTATTTTGAAGAAAACGACCGCCCACAGACACGCCTTGACCGCGATTTTGAGCATGGCATGGGCATTTCCCTCGGTCGTCTGCGCGGAGATTCCCTGTTTGACTGGCGTTTTGTCGGTCTTTCCCACAACACGCTCCGCGGCGCGGCAGGCGGCGCAGTGCTGATTGCTGAGCTGCTTTGCGCACAGGGCTATATTCCCAAGAAATAATCTGCTTAAACCGCATCCGAAACACCGCTTTGGAAACACTGATGAATGTGTTTGAAGGCGGTGTTTTTTTTACGCATCGAAAATTGCATAAAAATGCCCGCGTAGGCAAAACCTCAACGTTTTGCGAGCTTCAGCGGAGATGCAGGCGGGCTTATCCCGCTTTTTTATCTGAAGGAGGTCATCTTGTGAACGCTTCTCCCCTGTTTAAGGGATGCGCAACCGCGCTCGTCACACCCTTTCTGCCTGACGGAATGCTCGATGAAGCCGCTTTGCGCCACCTGATTGCCATGCAGCTCAACAGTCGGATTGATGCACTTGTGCTGCTGGGAACGACCGGCGAACCCTGCACGTTAACTATGGACGAACGCAAGCGCATTATCGAAATCGGGCTTGAAACAACCAACGGAAGCCTGCCTATCATCGTTGGAACAGGCTCTAACAACACCCGTCAGGCTGCTGAATACGCCCGGCAAGCCTACCAGCTTGGCGTACAGGGACAGCTTTGCGTCACGCCGTATTACAACAAGGCAACGCAAGCGGGGCTGATCCGCCATTACCATGCCATTCTGGAAAGCTGCCCCCTCCCCCTGATTGTTTATAACGTTCCCAGCCGAACAGGTGTCGGTCTAACCGCCGATACGGTTTTGCGCTTAAATGAACATCCGCTGATTGCCGGCATCAAGGAAGCCAGCGGCAATCCCGTTCTGACTGCTGAAATCCTCGCCCAGTCGCAGAACCCGATTCATGTATATTGCGGAAATGACGATCAGATTCTTCCCCTGATGTCTTTGGGAGCATGCGGCGCCATCAGCGTCGTTTCAAACGTAGCTCCCGCGCAGGTTCACGCGCTGACCTCCGCTCTCTTGACAGGCGATATGCGTTCCGCACGGGAAAAGCAATTTGAGCTGCTGGATTTAATTCAAGCTCTCTTTTCACAGGTCAACCCCATTCCCGTCAAAGCCGCGCTTTCCATGATGGGGTTGATTCACGATTCCCTTCGCCTGCCGCTGACGTCTCTGGAAGAACCTTACCGCGAAAAACTCCGTCTTGCCTTGCAGAAATTGAACCTGATTCCATA
>URJN01000004.1 GCA_900548125.1 uncultured Eubacteriales bacterium | reverse complement strand
ACATATGCGCAGCGATTATAGGGTCTATCGTTATGAACATTTGGAAGCTCCGGTCGTCACCGCGGGCAGCGCCGCCGTGCTTATCGGCGCGCAGAACGGTCTGTTTCCGGATATGGGCTATACCGTTCCGGGCGAAATGGGCGGTCTGTGGGCAGGCGAAAGAAAGGTCTGCGACGGCTTCTTTTTCGCCATCGACGACGTGCCGCTGACGCAGGCGGATGCGTGCGAGATTCATCCCGCGCTGACCGCGTTCCATTACCGCATGCAGAAGGAACAGCTGCACGTGGTGCGCAGTCAGTTTATTCCCGACGGCGTCGGCGGATGCGTCATCGAGCTGACCATCGAGAACCTTCGCCCCGCGCCGCGCATGGTTGAGGTTTCCTATACCGTGCGCACGGATATCATGACCGTTGCCGCCGCGCACGGCGAGGACGGCATGGAGCTGGGGCGCGACGTGGGCGAATACGACGAGAAGGAGCAGGCGTTCTTCGCCCGCGACAGCCGCAACCCGTGGCACGCGGTCTGGGGCGCGGACAAGGCATGCCGCGCTTTGCAGGCGGATTTGCCGCAGACGGTTTACGGCTTCGGCAACACGCAGGGCAAGGGCGTCAACGGTCGTCTGTTCTATCGCATGCGCATCGCGGCGGGAGAGCAAAAGACCATGCGCCTGTATGTCGCGGGCGGCTATCCTTCCCGCTCCAAGGCGGAGGAAGCACTCGCGATGCTTCGCGAAAACGCGGAAACGCTCAAGACTCAGAAGCAGACGCGCATCGCCAAGCTGATGGAAAACAGCGCGGCGACGCTGCCGAGTGCATCCATTGAGCGCAGCCTGAACTGGACGAAGCTCTATGCGGATTGGCTGACGCGGGATCTGCCGCGCGGCGGATGTGCGCTGAGCTGCGATTTGCCGGAGCATCCTGCGCTGTACGGCGAAGGCTGGGCGCGCGCGATGGAAACGCTGCTTCCGCTGGGCGGCGCGGCGCAGGTGCAGAAGATGCTGCATACGCTGGTCGATGTCAGCGCACAGGCACAGCTGGCACCCGGACGCTTGGCGAGGAGCGTTTCGCTCGGCGGCCGTGTGACGCAGGTTGGCGGCGAGCGGGAGAGCGCACAGTTTGTGGCGCTTGTCCATCAGACGCTGCTCTGGTCGGGTGACCGCGCGTTTGCCGAGGATATGCTGCCGGTGACGGGGCTTTGCATCCATTATCTGCGCCGTACCACGCGGGGCTTTGAGGATATTCAGCCGGATTTGGTGGAGGATATCCGCGCGGCCCTGGTCGGTCAGGCGTATATCCTGCGGATGACGGGCGCGGATGATGCGGCGATTCGCGCTTTGATTGAAAAGCTCCCCGCGCAGGAGGAGCAGCCTGAGGAGAATCTGACGCTGGCGCAGAAGGCTATGCGCTGCGGCGAACAGGCGCATATCGGACGCATGATTGGCAAGTTGGGGCAGATGGTTCACACGGCTGCGCCGGGGCTGCCCGGTTCGATTCGCACGGAGGACGCCGCGCCGGGCGTGCTGCTTCAGGCGAGCGCGGGCTACGGCTTGGTGCGGACGGTGTTCAACAGTCTGTTCGGCATCCGTCCGGATGCGGGAAAGAAGGAAATCTTCTGGCATCCGCATACGCCCATCGGCTGGGAAGGCTGGCAGATTGAGAACGTGAAGATTGGCGGCGACCTGTTCAGCGTGAAGAGCGAACGTGTTTCGCCGAGTCAGGCGCGTTATACGCTGACGACCGACGGGCAGGGCTGGCGCGTCAAGACCATGGAAAACGGAGAAATCAAGGAAACGGAAGTGAACGGCGAGCTTTCGCTGGTCATGGAGGACTGATAGAAGCATGCTGAAAAGGATAGGGGTGCTTGCCGCGGCGATGTGCATAGCGGCGGGCGCGGCACTTGCGGATATGGCACCGGTCAAGATGCAGACGCCGCCGGAAGCCATCGAAACGCAGGCGGAGGGCGAGCTGGAGACCTACGGCCTGACCTTTCCGGAGGATATGCCGCTGGCGGCGCGAAATTTTGTCTTGACCGCACGCGCGGAGTTTGAAAAGAACAACTGGACGAAGCTCCCCAAAAACAATGAATATACCAAATGGTATTATCACGACAATCGGGAAATCGGCTGGTGCTCGGTGTTCCAAATCTATTGCGCGTATCACAGCGGCTTGCAGCTCATCCGCTATAAGCAGGATGTGACCGTCGAGCCGGATGCGTGCATATCCGCGATGGAGGGGCGCGTGGGCAATGTGCGCCTTGCATTCGAGGAGCATGGACGTTGGGTGGACGGCACGGAGGGCGGCGTACCCAAGCCGGGATATCTGGTGATATACGGCGTGCGCGCGTCTACACCGTATACGCATGTCGCGATTGTTGAAAGCGTGAAGGAAATGGGCGACGGCGTGTATGAGCTGACGACCATCGAGGGCAACCTGAACTCGACCGTCCGCCGCATCAACTACCGCTATGACGCGACGCCCAAGAGACAGTATTACAACATGTCCGTCGTTCCGGAAGATGAAATCACCGAGGAAAACTGCCAGTATAAGCTGCAAAAGGACGACTGGTATGTGACCGGATTCTGCGCGACGTGGTAAAAAACAGGTTCAGACATTTAACGCATCCTTTCGATTTCAAAGAGAAGGGATGCGTTTTTTTATAGTATAGGAAATTGCGTAAAACCGCCCGCGTGAGCAAGACTTTGATGCATGGCGGACTTCGGCGGAGGTGAAGGCGGGTTCAGACCGCTTTTTACAGAGAAGCTCTATAATCTGTTCGTACCCAAGGAAAAGAATGGAAGCTGCTGATTGAGGGCGTAAACCCAATCGGAGCGGCGTTTGTGACGGTGTTTGTGCTGACACTCCTCATTGACGTGCTGGTGGCGGCTGCACCGCTGTCCGCATTCGCCGCGGCGTGGATTTACACGCCGAGAGGACAAAAGAGGGAATAAGCAAACAGAGGGGATGCCCCGAATCAGGCATCCCCTCTGTTTTGGCTTATGAGAAACGGGGGTAAAACCGACCGCGTCAGCGAAATGCCGGATGCGGGCAGGTCAGTCCGCTTCTTTGCCCGTCGCGCTGTCGGCTACAGGCTTTTTTTGAGTGTGATTGCCGAAATGTCTTTAGAGGCGACTTCAAACCCCAGCGAACGGTGCAGCGCGAGCGACGCGGCGTTTTCCGGCGCGACCTGCGCGACGGCGTGCTGAAAGCCCAAGCGCTTCATCCGCTCAAAGAGCAGGGAAAGCGCCGCGCCGGCAATCCCACGGCGGCGCAGGGAAGGCGTGATGGCAATCCCGTAGGAAAAGCGGTTTCCCTGCACGCTGTGAACCGTGATGCCGCCCGCATGCTGTCCGTCGGCACGGATGAAGAACCGGCGGCATGCCGCATCCGGCTCAAGCGGAAAGAGCGTGACGTCCATGCCTTACGCTTTGGGAAGGGCTTCTTCCGGCGCAAAGCCGCTGGAAATGCACAGCTGGGCGCGCTGAGCGTTCTTGCCGCCCTTGGCAATCTCCTCGGCGAGGAAATTCGGATGGGCAACGAGGAAATCATGCATGAAGGCGTCCGGATCTTCGATGAAGTGCAGCACGAGCGCGAGCTGCTTGTCGGTGATGCGTCCCATGCGGTGCGCGGTTTCAAACAGCTCAGGCTTGATGACAATCAGCGTCGTCAGCGGGCAGCCGGCGTTCTTCAGAATATCGCTGCCGCCCTGATCGCGGTCTACGACAGCCAGCGAGTAGGCGATTTTCGCGCCCAGTCCCTCGACGGCAGGAATCCATGCGCGGATATAGGAGGAAGCGACCGTGACCAAATCGGCGATGTGTACGCTGCGCTTGCCCGCCAGCTGTGCCGCCTCGGAGGGCATGCTCACGCCGTTTCCGTCCGTATAGACGGAGGACAGGTCTTTGAAGATGGACAGATGTCCAAGCCCCAGCTTGCGTGCGACCGGCATGGAGAAGAAGAAGTCTCTGCGTTCGCCGCCGGAAACGAAATCCACATCCAGCTTGCGCGCCGCCTCGGTCATCAGGTCGATGAGCTGGGCATAAATCGGGCAGGATGCGAGCTGCTTGTCGATTTCGGCGTAGACCTTGTCATAGAACGCGAGCTTATCGCCTGCGCAGGCTTCCTCGATGACGGCGAGGAGCGCGTTTGCCGCCGCTTCACTGCCGTAGAGGAACTGGGTGTTGATGTAGAACGGCCCGAGCTTTCCGGACGTATACCAGAAAGGATGACCTTCGGGGCAGACGCGGACGGCGTCGGTTTCAAACAGCCAGGAGATGATCGGGTTTTCCATAGCGGTGTCCTCCCATGTGCGTTTATTCAATCCTGTATTATACGATATTCAGCCCTAAAATGGAAGGGAAAGAGGATAAATTTCACGGGCAGAAAAAAACGACGCATTCATGCAGGAAGAATTGCAAAATGACGGGCGCGGAGCATGTGCCGACGGAATGTCTATAGCGGATTTGCAGGAGGAGCGTCAGGTTGAACGATAAAGCGCGCCATTTTATCTGTAAATTCCTATTGTTTTGCGGGAATTGACCTCGCTAAGTCGTCGTGTTATAATAACGAACAGGTAAGCAGAACAAACCGTCATGATTGACGAAATGGTGCATTTTTCCCGTTCCGCCCCATTGCAGGTATATACGGAAACACGGCATACTGAAAGCCCCGTGCGCGGGGAATATCGAAAGAGGTTCGCAAATGAAAGGGATTTGGAAAGCGATTGACGCGCTCGCACGCGCGGTCATCCGTTTAATCGGCAAGGTTTCTCCCAAGCTGGGGGACGCCTGCCTGAAGCTCTGGAGCAATACGGAACTGGTCAGCTATCTGTTCGTCGGCGTGGCGACGACGCTGGTGAACTATATTGTATACTATTTGGCAACCCGCGTGGCGGGGCTGGACGTCATGCCGGGCACATGGACGGCATGGGTCTTTGCGGTCGCGTTTGGCTATGCGGCGAACAAGGCGTTCGTCTTTCACACGCATTGCGAAAACATGCTTGCGCTCCTGCGCGAGGCGGGGAGCTTCTTTGCGATGCGTCTGGCGTCGCTGGGCATTGAAACGGTGCTGATGTTCCTGCTGGTTGAGATGCTGCATCTGAACGATTTGGCGATGAAGCTGTTGGTGAACATCGTCGTCATCATTTTGAACTATGTGTTCTCCAAGCTGTTCATTTTCAAGAAGAAGTAACGGGATTCGTCATATCCGCGATATGCGCGAAAAACTCCGTCTTACGGTCGAAAAGAGAGGAAACAAAATGAAACTGTTGAAAAAGATGTTCTGCCTGCTGCTGGTTTTGACGCTTGGGGCGTCATGCGCGTTTGCCGAGGGCGGAATCAATGTCACCAAGAAGGATATCAATCTGAACAAGGCACTCGACAAGAACGTGACCAATATTCTGGTGCTGCTTCAGGACGGCGGCGTGACCGATACGATTATGATCGCGTCCATCAACAGCCGCACGGGGCGTTCCGTGATGACGCGCGTGAACAGCAGCCTGATGGCGGATATTCCGGAGGCGGGCGAAACACGTCTGGCGGATGTCTATGAGCTGGGCAGCAAAAAATGCCGGGGTCTGCTCGCGGAGCGGACGATCAACACGATGCTCGCGCTGAACATCGGCACCTATCTCGCGCTGGATATCAGCACCCTGCCGACGCTGGTGGACGCGGTGGACACGGTGAGCATGGAGCTGACCGCCGAGGAAGCCGCTGCGCTGGGACTTGAGGAGGGCTGGAACGATTTGGAGGGCGAGGAGCTGCTGGCGTTCGTCCGACTGCATCTGGATGGCGACGATCCGGCACGCAGCCGCGGCTATGACGCGCTGATGCAGCTGCTGTATGCGGGCGTACACAGCGGCGATTTGGGAAGCATGATGGGCTTGGGCAAGAGCCTGCTCGCCTCGATGGATACCAACCTGAACGTGATGACGGCGATTACGCTGGCTTCCGCCGTTCAAAACGGCGATGACCGCCGCGAATTGGTTCTGCCTGAGCCTGAACAGGTCATCAGTGAAAATCCGCTTCGCGCGGACGAAGCGGAGATGCAGAAGAGGATTCAAGAGGAGATTTATGAATAAGCAGGAAATGAATGCCGCGGATATCGCCAGAGCCGCCAAGCATGCGAGCTTTGCCTTAGCCGCCGCGCCGAGCAATGTTCGGGATAATGCGCTGCTGTCTGTGGCGGCGGCACTGCGCGCGAAAGCCGGACACATTTTTGCCGCGAACGAGAAGGACATGGAAGCCGCCGAGAAGGAAGGGCTTTCCGCGCCTGCGCTCAAGCGGCTCCGCTTTGATGAGCATAAGCTGAACGACGTCTGCCTGGGCTTGGAGCAGCTCGCCGCTATGGAGGATCCCATCGGCAGGGAGCAGCTTCGCACAGAGCTTGCGGACGGGCTGGTGCTTTCGCGCGTCAGCTGCCCCATCGGCGTCATCGGCGTCATCTTTGAATCGCGTCCGGACGCACTGGTTCAGATTGGCGGTCTGTGCCTCAAGAGCGGCAACGCCGTTCTGCTCAAGGGCGGTCGGGAGGCACTGCACACCAATGAAGCCCTTTTTGCCGTCCTGCGCAGTGCGAGTGTCGGGTGCGGTCTGCCGGAGGGCTGGTGCGGCTTGCTGACGACGCGCGAGGATGTGGGCGTCATGCTCGGCATGGACAGAGAAATCGACCTCATCATTCCGCGCGGCTCGAATGCGTTTGTCCGCTATATCATGGAGAACAGCCGAATCCCCGTGCTGGGTCACAGCGACGGTGTCTGCCATATCTATGTGGACGCGAACTGCGACGTACAGATGGCGGCGCGTATTGCGGTGGACGCAAAGACGCAGTATCCGGCGGCGTGCAACGCGGCGGAGACGCTGCTCATCCACAGCGCACGGCTGAGGGACGCGCTCCCCGTCATCGGGCGCGCACTGGTCGAAGCGGGCGTAGAGCTGCATGCGGATGAACGGGCGCGGGAGGTTTTGTATGCCTGCGGCGTTGCCAGTCAGAAGGCGGCGCAGGAGGATTGGGGACACGAGTACCTCGCGCCGGAGATGGCGGTTCGTGTCGTCGATTCGCTGGAGGAAGCCATCACCTATATCAACGCGCATGGCTCGCATCATACGGATTGCATCGTGACCCGCGACGAGGGCGCGGCGGGCAAGTTCTTTGCGCTGGTCGATTCCGCGGGCGTCTATCAGAATTGCTCGACGCGCTTTGCTGACGGTTATCGCTATGGCTTCGGCGCGGAGGTCGGCATTTCGACCGGAAAGATTCATGCGCGCGGTCCGATGGGGCTGGAAGGGCTTTGCTCGTACAAGTATATTCTGCGCGGGCATGGCGATATCGTTGCGGATTTTGCGGACGGGCGCAGGAGCTTTACGCATAAAAAGCTGTTGTAAACATGGGGGGAACGTTGAGCTGCCGCTCAACCCCCATCTTCGCTTTGCGGCAGATTGATGCAGATTGGCAGGAAAAGAGAAAAGTCATGTTCAAACGTGGATTGGTGCTGCTGCTGGTGCTGTGTGCGGCATGGACGGCGGGAGCGGCATGGGCAGAAGAGGACAAGCCCCGCCGAGTGGTCTATCTGACCTTTGACGACGGGCCGAAGAAGGATACGCCGGAGCTGTTGAAGGTGCTGGATGATTTGGACGTTCCGGCGACGTTTTTTCTCGTCGGGGCGGGCGTGCGCGCGTTTCCGGAGAACGCGAAGATGATTTTGGAAGCGGGTCACGCCATCGGAAGCCATTCGATGAATCACTCGCTCAGCCGTCTGGATTCGACCGATTATCTCGCTAAAGATCTACGGAGCTTTACCGACACGATGCGGGAGCTGGTCGATCCGGATTTTTCGACGAATCTCTTTCGCTTTCCCGGCGGAAGCACGATATACAGCGCGGATACGAAGGCGTTTGTGCGCGATTCGGGCTATGCGTGGTTTGACTGGAACATGATGACGGGCGATGCGCAATACAAGTTCGACAGCAACGCGGAGATGCTTCACTATACGACGAAGCAGTTGGGCAATAAGGACGTGGTCATCGTGCTGATGCACGAAGCGAAAACGCGCACGCGCAGAATTCTGCCGGAGCTGGTTGCGTTTTTCCGCGATCGGGGATATGAGTTCCGAAAGCTGTCTGCCGAGCCGGAGGATGCGGAGATTTTGTCGCGGTGCAGTGCGAATATGATGCTGCCCGCGGCGCAGGAATAAGGAGGGAACGTCATGCGATGCGGATGTCCGCAATGCGGAACGTATATGATTCAATCCGAAGGCATTGATTTCGGATGTGTCTGCCCGGAGTGCCTTTACCGCTGCCGCGCATGTATGGGCACGAATACGGTTGTCAGCAGGGAGAATCTGCGCAGTCTGGCATTCAGAAGCATGTCGGCTGAGGAAGAAACGCCTGCCGAAGAAGAAATGGAGAAAGGCCCCCTGAAGCCGGAGGATTTGATGGACTGATGGGGGAGGGGACGTTGAGGGCGAAGCCCCAAACATAACCCGGACAAAAAAGGAGGAACACAAACATGATCGCATTGGGAAGTGACCACGCGGGTCTGCCGCTCAAGAAGGAAATCATCGCGCTGCTGGAGGAGATGAACATCCCGTATCACGATTACGGAACGTATACCTCGGACAGCTGCGATTACGCCATGTTCGCACAGCGTGCGGCGAAGGCCGTCGTCAGCGGCGAATGTGAGCGCGGCATTCTCTGCTGCGGAACGGGCATCGGCATCTCGATTGCCGCCAACAAGGTGAAGGGCATCCGCTGCTGTGCCTGCTCGGATTGCTATTCCGCGAAGATGTGCCGCGTCCATAACGACGCGAATATGCTCGCGCTCGGCGCGCGCGTCGTCGGAACGGAGCTTGGACGCATGATTGCGCAGACCTATTTGACGACGGAATTCGAGGGCGGACGCCATCAGCGGCGCATTGACCAGATTACCGCGATTGAGAACGGGGAAGATTTGGGCTGAACCTCATTGTTTCCCACGCTTTATACGCGTATCTCAGGGGGATTTCGTCTCTGCGGATCTGACCAGGGGGCTTTCTGAACGTTTACGGAAGCCATTTGGCGCATTGCCTTTTGGAAGCCTTCGGCTGCGAATATAAATAGAGTCTTTAAAAAAATCCAAGAACCTCTGGCTCTTGGTGGGGTTTGGGGCAAAGCCCCAAGCGTTCCTGATTCGCCGCGGAAGGCGGCAGAAACGGAGAGGTTTGACCATGAATATCCTGGATTATGGCGCGCGGAACGGCGAATTCTGCGGCGACGCGATTCAGCGGGCGATTGACGCGGCGGCGGCGCAGGGCGGCGGGCGTGTCGTCGTTCCGGCTGGCGAATACGGCACGGCGAGTCTGGTTCTAAGGAGCAATGTCGAGCTGCATCTGCAAGCCGGCGCGGTTCTGCGCTTTACGGACGATTTTGACGCATACCCCATCCTGCATATCCGCTGGGAGGGCTATGAGCAGCCGTGCCATCGTCCGCTCATTTACGCGAAAAACGAAGAAAATGTTGCGCTGACCGGTCTGGGCACGCTGGAAGGACAGGGCAGAAAGTGGTGGACGGCTTTCCGCGCTAAAACGCTGGACGCCGCGCGTCCCTGTGCGGTCTGCTTTGAGGATTGCACGCGCGTGCGCATGAGCGATTTCTTGGTCAAGAACAGCCCGAGCTGGACGATTCATCCCGTTCGATGCGAAAATGTGACCATCAGCAACCTGACTATCGTCAACCCGTTCGATTCGCCCAATACGGACGGCATCGATCCGGAGAGCTGCCGCAATGTGCGCATTACGGGCTGCCATATCGACGTGGGCGACGACTGTATCGCTGTTAAGGCGGGTACGGAGGACGCGGAGGAAGGCATCCCCTGCGAGAATATCGCCATTACGGGCTGCACGATGGTGCATGGTCATGGCGGCGTCGTGCTGGGCAGCGAGATGAGCGGCGGTATCCGGCGCGTATCCATCACGGGATGCGTGTTCGACGGAACGGATCGCGGCATCCGCATCAAGTCCCGCAGAGGGCGCGGAGGCACGGTGGAGGACGTTTCCGTAACAGGCATCGTGATGAACGACGTGCTGTGTCCGCTGGTTATCAACCTGATGTATTTCTGCGGCAAGGACGGCAAGCTGCCCATCGTGTCCGACCCGAACGCGCAGCCGGTAACCGAAGCGACGCCGCATGTGCGCCGTATCCGCATGGCGGATATCGTCGTGACCGGTGCGCGCAGTGCCGCGGCATGCCTGTATGGTCTGCCGGAAGCACCGCTGGAGGATATCAGCATCGTCAATACGCAGATTCATCTGGTCGAGGATGAGCCGAATTTCCCTGTGATGAACGCGGTGCAGAAGCCGGTGACCCTTGCGGGGCTGACGGCGGAGCATGTGCGCGGGCTGTATTTGAGCGACCTGCGCATCGTCGGCGCACGCGGGGAAGAAATCACGCTTCACGACGCAGAGTAAAAAGGAGAACGCCATGAGCTACGAAAAGACCATCCGGGCGGGCGAAGGCACGCTTGTACGCGAACAGGAATATGATTATCACTGGTGCTATGAACGCGGCATCATCACTAAGGCATGGCTTGACGTATACGAAAAAACCGGCGACAAGCGTTTCTATGACGCGGCAAAGCAGAATGTGGATCGGTATGTGACGGCGGACGGAGAAATCCTGACCTATGAGCCGGAAAAGTATAATCTGGATATGATCTGCATGGGACGCAGTGCGCTGCGGCTGTACAAGGCGACGGGCGATGAGCGGTATGAAAAGGCATGCCGCCGGCTCACCGAGCAGCTCAGGCATCAGCCGACCACGCCGGAGGGCGGTTTCTGGCATAAGAAGCTCTATCCGGAGCAGATGTGGCTGGACGGCATCTATATGGCATGCCCGTTCATGGCAGAGTTTGCGGCGGCGTTCGGCGAAGCGGAATGGGCGGATATGGCTGTGAAGCAGATGACGCTCATCTATGAAAAGACGCGCCTTGCGAGCGGGCTGCATGCGCATGCGTGGGACAGCGCGAAAGCGCAGAAGTGGGCAGACCCGCAGACCGGACTCTCTCCGCATGTCTGGGGCCGCGCGATGGGCTGGTTTGTGATGGCGCATGCCGACGTGCTGAGCGCATTGCCCAAGACGCATCCGGGCTATGCGAAGCTCGCCGCGCAGATGAAGTCGCTGCTGGACGCGGTGATGGCGGCGCGGGGCGGCGACCTGCTTTGGCATCAGGTGATGGATATGCCCGCAAACGAGGAGAACTATGCGGAGTCCTCCTGCTCGGCGATGTTCATTTACGGGCTGTGCCGAGGCGCAGAGCTGGGGCTTTGCGGCGAAGAAGCGGTCAAGGCGGCGCGGGAGAGCATGGACGCACTTTGGGAGAAGAACGTCGTAATCGCGGCGGACGGATATCCCGAGCTGACGAAGATCTGCAAGGTCGCGGGGCTGGGCGGCGAGCCATACAGAAGCGGCAGCTATTCGTATTATATTAACGAAGTTGTGTGCAGCGGAGACACGAAAGGCACCGCGCCGTTCCTGATGGCGTGCTGCGCTCTTGGTGCTTGAGCGCAAAACTATGCAAAGGCTGAGCGCGGGTTAATCGCTTAACCTAACAAAGTTTCGCACAAGAGATTGATTTCCATTTTATGCACTTGACACAACTTGCACAGAAAATTATAATGAATATGCACAGAGGGAACAGAAAGACGCCTTAAAAAGCAAAGGATGGCTTCGAAATCACGCCTCCGTGTGATGACTCAGGCTGAAAGGGGAAGGCAATCCCCTTCGCGTCGGATTACCGACAAACATATATTATTTTAAGGAGAGCGAACTGTGATGAAAAAGCTTATCGCATGCGTGCTGACTCTGGCATTGGCACTGACCGCCGTTTGCGCAATGGCGGAGGGCTCTTTGACCTTCTCTTGGTGGGGCGGCGACGCCCGCCACGAAGCGACCCAGCAGGCTGTAGATGCCTTCAAGACGGCAACCGGCATCGACGTGACCTGCACCTACAGCGCGTGGAGCGGCTGGGAAGACAAGATGAGCCAGTACTTCGCTTCCGACTCTGCCTTTGATGTGAACCAGATCAACTGGAACTGGCTCTACTCCTTCACCAACGCGGACGGCTCCAGCAAGTTCTACGACCTCAATCAGGTCGCGGACATCATCGACCTGTCCCAGTTCAACGAGAGCGCGCTGGCGCAGTGCACCATCGACGGACAGCTGCTGGCGATTCCGGTTGCCATGACCGGACGTATCTTCTACTGGAACAAGACGACCTACGAGAAGGCGGGTCTTGAAGTTCCGACGACGCTCGCTGACCTGATGGCGGCGGGTCCGGTGTTCGCTGAGAAGCTCGGCGACGATTACTATCCGATGGCTCTGGGCGCATACGACAAGATGATCCTGATGGTTTACTATCTGGAGAGCGTCTACGGCAAGGATTGGGTTACCGATGGTCAGCTGAACTACACGGTTGAAGAAATCTCCAAGGGTCTTGAGTTCATCCAGAGCCTGGAAGACAACCATGTCATCCCCAGCTCCGAAACCCTGACCGGCGACGGCGCGGACAGCCTGGACAAGAACCCCAAGTGGATGGAAGGCAAGTACGCCGGTATCTTCGAGTGGGATTCCTCCGCGAGCAAGTTTGAAAAGGCTCTGAGCGAGGGTCAGGAATTTGTCGTCGGCAACTACTTCGCCGATATGGGCGAATACCACGGCGGCTTCACCAAGGTTTCTCTGGCGTTTGCCATTTCCAACACCGCGGCGGACAAGCAGGCGGCGGCTCAGCTGATTGAGTTCCTGCTCAACAGCGACGAGGGCGCCAAGCTGATGAACAGCCAGCGCGGTATCCCGCTGAGCAAGAAGGCGAACGAGCTTTGCGCGCAGGAAGGCCTGCTCAACGCGAAGGTTGCCGAGGCGAACGCGAAGGTTCTCGACTGGTGCTCCAACAAGCTGGATTCGAAGTTCGAGAACAGCGCGCTCAAGAACAGCGACGGCGTGTACTATGATGCGATGGACGGTCTTTCCTACAAGGATTACTCCATTGAGGAGGCTGCCCAGGCTCTCTACGACGGCATCACCGAAGTGCTTGCCAAGTAATTATTGAATCTGAAGGTCGGAGCGGCTTGGCAAAGGTTAAGCCGCTCTGATTTATGTTGGCAGTGTTCTGCTTTCCGCCATCCGCAGAAGGCAGGGGAAGCAATCATTCTTGTAATTTGGAAAGGGAGGGGAGATCCAATGACGAAAACGGGAGGGTCTTCTGCCGCGCGCCAGGATCTCAGAAGGCGGCGCGGGCTGAGCAAGCTGGAACAAGGCTACATGGGCTTTATTCTCGTTCTGCCGTGGCTGATTGGTTTCTGCATCTTTAAGCTCTATCCGTTCGTATCCTCGCTGATTTACAGCTTTACAGACTACGACCTGTTCAAAGGCGTGCAGAATGTCGTGGGTTTCCAGAATTACATTGACGCATTCACCAAGCCCAAGAACATCAAGGCGCTTCAGGTCACGTTCACCTATGCGTTCATGACGGTTCCGCTCAAGCTGATTTTCGCGCTCTTTATCGCCTATATCCTGAATTTCAAAATTAAGGGCGTCGGGCTGTTTCGCACGGCGTACTATGTGCCGTCTATTCTCGGAGGCTCGGTTGCCATTGCCGTGCTGTGGAAAGCACTGTTCAAGAACGACGGCGTGGTGAATACGATTCTGGCGATGCTGGGATTTGAATCCATCAACTTCCTTGCGGATAAGCAATGGGCACTGTTCATCATCTGTCTGCTCCGTGTCTGGCAGTTCGGCTCGGCGATGGTGCTGTTCCTCGCGGCACTCAAGGGTGTGCCGGAGGATCTCTATGAGGCGGCTTCCATCGACGGCGCAACGCGGGGACGCCAGTTCATGTCCATCACCATCCCGCTGATTTCTCCGGTCATCTTCTACAATCTGGTAACGCAGCTCGTTCAGGCGTTCCAGGAGTTCAACGGACCGTATATCATCACCAACGGCGGACCACGCAACGCGACGACGCTGATTTCCCTGATCGTTTACAATACGGCGTTCAAGGATTATAAGGTCGGCATGTCCTCCGCTATGGCATGGGTCATGTTTGTGATTGTCATGGTGCTGACCATCATCGCGTTCGTGAGCCAGAAGAAGTGGGTCTATTATTCCGACGACGATGGGAGGGGCTAAGAGATGAGTATGGCTGGTATCATTTTCCTTGCCCTGAGCATTGTATTGCTCGGCATGGGCTTCTTCGGCGCGAATGTCGATATCGCGTCGGCAACCGGCGCAGTCCTGTCCATCGCGCAGATGAAGAACTTCTACCTGCTGCTGGGCGGCGTCATCCTGTTCATTGTGCTGTATCGGCTGCTTTTTACGCACGTCAGCCTGCGCGTTCAGCATGTGATGAGCACGACCATCCGCTATGTAATTCTGATTGCGGTCGGCGTGTTCATGGTCTATCCGCTGCTGTGGATGATCAGCGCGACGTTTAAGGACAACAACGAAATCTTCTCCACCCTGAGCCTGATTCCGACCCGTCCGACGATGGAAGGCTATCAGGCGGCGATGAACAACTACGGCGGAGATATCAACATCTGGCAGGCGATGCTCAACACCTACAAGTACGTTATCCCGAAGGTCATCTTCACGGTGATTTCCTCGACGATTACGGCTTACGGTTTCGGGCGTTTCAAGTTCCGCGGACGCAACTTCCTGTTCGCCGTTCTGATGGCGACGCTGTTCCTGCCGCAGGTCGTCCTGAACATCCCGCAGTTCCTGATGTACCGCAAGTTTGGCTGGGTCGATTCGCCGTATTATCTGGCGTTGATTGCGCCGACGCTGTTTGCGCAGGAAACCTATTTCGTTTATATGCTGATTCAGTTCATGCGCAATATCCCGCGTGAGCTGGACGAAGCGGCGAAAATCGACGGATGCAACATCATGCAGACGCTCGTGCTGGTTCTCGTGCCGATGCTGTGGCCGGCGATGGTTTCTGCGGGTCTGTTCCAGTTCATGTGGTCGAGCAACGACTTCATGGGTCCGCTGCTCTACGTCAATACGCCGTCCCGCTATCCGGCGACGCTGTTTGTGCGCATGAGCATGGATGCGGATACGGGCTTTGCCTGGAACCGCGTCATGGCGGTCTCCCTGATTTCCATCATCCCGTCGCTGGTCGTGTTCTTCCTCGCGCAGAGGCAGTTCATGGACGGCGTAACGGCTGGTGCAGTCAAGGGCTGATAATTTGGATTCACACAATGGGGACGCTTCGAAAGGAGTGTCCCTTTAGTGTATATAAAAAAGAGAGCCGCCCGCTGAGCAGCTCTCTTTTGCGGTTATGCGTGAATTACTTCTGCACGAGGTGGATAGCGAAGCCCGCGATTTCGTCCTTGAGGTAAATCGCCTTGAGCTGACCGTCCTTCACGTTCGCGCTCGCCGGATCGAACTCGAAGCCCTGACGCTCGAGGTAAGCCTTGGCGCGCTCGATGAAGTTGGTCTTGATGCCGATGTGACCCTTCGTGCCGCGGAACGGAGTCTTCATAACTTCGATGCCCGTGCCGGCGAAGATGGAGCTGTTGCCGACCTTCATCGTCCAGCCCAGCAGCTTGCACAGCTTGGTCGCGGTGTCCGTCGCCTCGGCTTCGTCAGCACTGTTGATGCCGACGTGCGCAATCTCCAGACCCAGCATCAGCTGCACGGCGGAAGAAGTCAGGGTGCGGATGCGATCCCAATCCTTCGCCTTCACAGCGTCGCCCGGAACCATCCAGCTGCCGCCGCAGCAGATAATCTTGTTGAAGGAGAGGTAATCGAGCAGGTTCTTCTCGTTGATGCCGCCGGTCGGCATGAACTTCATATCGACATACGGAGCCGCGATGGACTTGATATACTTGAGTCCGCCCGCTGCTTCAGCCGGGAAGAACTTGACGGTCTTCAGACCCAGAGAGAGCGCAACCTCGATATCGCTCGGATTGGCAGTGCCCGGGCAGACCGGAATGCCGATTTCCTGGCAGTGCTTCACGGTGGTCGGGTTCAGACCCGGAGAAACGATGAACTTCGCGCCCACCGCAACCGCACGGTCAACCTGCTCGCAGGTCAGAACGGTGCCCGCGCCGACGATCATATCCGGGAAGGCTTCGGTCATGTTCTTGATGGCGTCCGCCGCCGCCGCGGTACGGAAGGTGACCTCTGCGCAGGGCAGACCGCCCTCCATCAGAGCCTGAGCCAGCGGCACAGCGTCCGCGGCGTCATTGATAGCGATAACCGGCACAATGCCGATCAGAGAAAGCTGCTGCATGATATCCATGGTAAATTTCCTCCTCATTGTAAAGGTAACAATCTATGCGATTTGCAGGAAGGACCTGCAAAGGGCTGCTTATCAAAGGCTGTTTGGATATTGGATTTTGAGGAAAGGCTGGGGAATTAGACCTCCATGCCGAAATAGCTGACGGCATTGTTGAAGCAGATGCCCTGAACCAGCTCGCCCAGAACCTCATAATCCTCCGGATACTCGCCGTTTTCGACCCATTCGCCAATCATGTTGCACAGGATGCGGCGGAAGTACTCGTGGCGCGGATAGGAGATGAAGGAGCGGGAGTCCGTCAGCATGCCGACGAAACGGCCGAGCAGACCCAGAGACGCCAGCGCGTGCATCTGCTCCTGCATGCCGTACTTCTGGTCGCAGAACCACCAGCCGGAGCCGAACTGAATCTTACCCGGAATGCAATCGCCCTGGAAGTTGCCCAGCATTGTGCCGATGACGTAGTTATCCTTCGGGTTGAGGCAGTAGAGGATGGTCTTGGGCAGGTTGCCGGCACGTTCCTCGTCGGCGAGCAGGTGAGAGAGGTTCTCCGCGATGCAGGTGTCGTCGATGGAGTCAAAGCCGACGTCTGCGCCGTACTTCTCAAACATGCGCGGGTTGTTGTTGCGCATGGCGCCGATGTGATACTGCTGCGCCCAGCCGCGCGCCTTGTACATGCGGGCAAGCTCGACGAGCAGATAGGTCTTGTAGGAGGCAATCTCCGCCTCGGTCAGCGGCGCGCCGCTCATCGCCTTGCGGAAGGCCTCGCCCGCCAGATGCGTGCTGGGCACGCCGTAGGACACGGTATCCAGCGCGTGGTCAGCCAGACGCGCGCCATGCGCATGGAAGTAATCCAGACGGCTTTCAAGAGCCTGCATCATGCTCTCCAGATTCAGGCAGTGGATGCCGGAAACGCGGGACAGACGGTTCATATAGTCGATGAAGCCGCCGCGGTCGATGTTGAGCACCTTGTCCGGACGCCATGCCGGATAGACCTTGAATTTGCAGGTCGGATCCTGCGCGATTTTGGTATGATCCGCCAAATCGTCCACCGGATCGTCGGTGGTGCAGATGACCTTGACGCCGAACTTCTCAATCAGTCCGCGGCAGCGGAATTCTTCGGTCGCCAACATGGCATTCGCGCGGTTCCAGATATCCTCGGCGGTATTCTCGTTCAGAATATCGGTGATGCCGAACACGCGGCGAAGCTCCAAATGCGTCCAGTGATACATGGGGTTGCCGATGCAGTATTTCAGGCAGCCGGCGAACGCCTTCCACTTTTCAAACCAGCTCGCGTCGCCGCGGATGTACTTTTCATCCACGCCGTTGGAGAGCATGACGCGCCACTTATAGTGGTCGCCGCCCAGCATCAATTCGCCGATGTTGGAGAACTGATAGTTCTCGTAAATCATGCGCGGGGAGAGGTGGCAGTGGTAATCGTAGATGGGCATGCTCTCGGCGTAGTCATGATACAGCTTTTTGGCGACATCGTTGGAGAGCAGGAAATCCTTGTCCATAAACTCTTTCATTGGTTTATTTCTCCTTTTATATATGTGACTGAAATGTATTACAGGGTAACGCCGTCTTTGAAAATCGCAATCTCACGGTAATCGTGGGTTTCGCTCTGCGTTTTTTCGCCGGAAGCGATGGAAAGCAGCTTCTTAAAGAAGGCTTCCGTCGTTTCTTCCATGTCTGCGCCCTGCGCAAGGACACCGGCGTTGAAGTCAATCCAGTTGCGCTTCTTTTCTGCCAGCGGCGTATTGGTTGCGACCTTGACCGTCGGAATCGGTGCGCCGACGGGCGTTCCGCGTCCGGTGGTGAACAGAACCATCTGCGCGCCGGATGCCATCAGCGCGGTGATGGCGCACAGGTCGTTTCCGGGACCCTGAACGAGATTCAAGCCCTTTTCCGTGACCGGCTCGCAGTAATTCAGCACGTCGCGAACCTCCGCCGTGCCGCCCTTCTGCGTGCAGCCCAAGGACTTATCCTCGAGGGTCGTGATGCCGCCCGCCTTATTTCCGGGCGAGGGGTTTTCGTAGACCTCCTGACCGTGGCGGATGAAATACTCTTTAAAATTGTTGATGAGATCGACTGCCTTGCGGAAGGTGGCTTCGTCCTTGCAGCGGTCCATCAGGATGGTTTCCGCACCGAACATCTCCGGCACTTCGGTCAGCAGTGTTGTGCCGCCGTGTCGGGCAAGCAGGTCGGAGGCACTGCCCAAAAGCGGGTTGGCGGTGATGCCGGAAAGCCCATCGCTTCCGCCACATTTCAGACCGATGACCAGCTCGCTGGCGGAAACGGTCTGACGCTTGAACTGCGCGGCATAGGCGGTCAGCTCGTTGAGCAACCGCATGCCCGCCTCCACCTCGTCCTCCACGTCCTGCGTGATGAGGAACTTGACGCGGTCGGGGTCGTATTCACCGAGTACCTTTTTGAACTCGTTGACATTATTGTTTTCGCAGCCAAGGCTCAGCACAAGCACCGCGCCCGCGTTCGGATGGCGAACCATCGACGCGAGGAGCTTTTGCGTGTTTTTATGGTCTTCGCCCAGCTGACTGCATCCGTAGGGATGAACGAAGCAGTGGATGCCGTCCACGCGGTCGCCGTAAGCCTCCTGCGCCATGCGCTCGAGCGTTTTGGCGGTTCCGTTGACACAGCCGACGGTATTTACAATCCAAACCTCGTTGCGGATGCCGACGCGCCCATCCTTGCGGACGTAGCCTTCAAACGTCGCGCGGCGGTCGAGCGGCATGGCGCACGGGTGAGGATGATAGCTGTATTCCAGCAGACCGGAAAGGTTGGTCTTGACGTTATGGGTGTGTACCCAACTGCCCGCCGGAATGGGCAGGGTCGCATGACCGATGGGAAAGCCGTATTTGACGATGTTCTCGTTTTCGGTGATGTCGGTGAGCGCGAACTTATGCCCCGCAGGGATATCCTCAAGCAGGGAAACGCCCAACACGGTTTCGCCGGCTTTCAGCGGTTCGAGCGCGACGGCGACGTTGTCGCGGGGCTGAATGCGGATGAATCTGCTCATGCCTGCGCCACGACCTCTTCAATCGCCTTCGCCGCGCCCTTGGTGAAGATGGCGTCCAGAGACTTGGCAACGGACGCTTCAAAGCCGGGCAGCTCGGCGGTCAGGTTACTGCCCCAGAAATCAACGTTCGTCAGCACGGCGTGCGCAATTTCGGCGGCGGATTTTCCGGTCTGAGCCGCAAAGAAATCCAGTACGAACTGATCGTCGGCGATGGGGTATTCATTGCCCGCGGCGCGGACGCCGACAAACGAGCCGTCTTCCTTCTTCTTACCGCAGTAGAACGCGATGAACGCCGCCATGGAGAAGGTCAGAATCTTGGGCAGGCTGCCCGTGCGCTTGACATATTCCTTGATGGTCGGCAGAACGCGCGCGCGGAATTTGCTCTGGCTGTTCAGTGCGATGGAGAGCAGCAGATGACGGTTGAACGGGTTGGAGAAACGCTCAAAAATCGCGGACGCGAATGCCTCGAGGTCATCCTTGGGCAGGTCGAGCGTCGGCATGATTTCGTTAAAGAGCGCCTGGGACATGTAGGAGCGCATGGTCGGATCCGCCATGCAGTCGCCGACGATTTCATGACCCGCCAGATATGCGCCCAGCACCATGGAGGTATGCGCGCCGTTGAGCATGCGCACCTTGCGCAGCTTGTACGGGGAAACATCCTGCGTAAAGACGACATTGCAGCCAGCCTTCTTGAACGGCAGCTCGTCCTCAATCCACGCCGGTCCTTCGATGACCCACAAACCGAACGGCTCGGCGGTGTCGAGCATATTGTCGCGGTAGCCGAATTCCTGATACAGGGACTCGGCTTCGCCGCGCGGATAGCCGGTTACGATGCGGTCTACCAGCGTGGAGCAGAATACGTTTTCTTCCTTGAGCCAGGTCTTGAAGCTCTCGGACAGCCCCCACTGCTCGGCGGTTTTCATGCAGCATTCTTCCAGATTGCGGCCGTTGTAATCAATCAGCTCGCAGGGCAGGAGGATGAAGCCGGAACCTTTCTTGCCGCCGAACGCGGTGAAACGCTCGTAGAGCAGACGGGTGAGCTTGCCGGGGTAGGACGCCTGCGGCTTATCGTCAAAGCTGTCCTTGCCGGTATAGACGATACCCGCCTCGGTGGTGTTGGAGATGATGATGCGCATATCCGGATTATGCGCCAGCGCGAGATAACCCTCGAAGTCATCATACGGAGAAAGACCGCGCTTGACGCTCTGGATGATGCGCTCATCCTTGCTGGGCTTGCCGTCAACCTGACCGCGGAGAATCAGGGTATACAGACCGTCCTGCTCGTTGAGCATGGAAACCATGCCGCGTTCAATCGGCTGAACGATTACGACGCCGGCATCCATACCGGCTTTTTCATTTGCCATGTCGATCATCCAGTCGCAGAAAGCGCGCAGGAAGCCGCCTTCGCCGAACTGAATCACGCGCTCTGTTTTGGGCGCAACGCCGCGCGCCATTTGAATAGAGGGAAGAGTGGAAGCGTTAAGCTGAACCATGATGGATAACCTCCCAAATTATGATGATAACAAAGCAGACATCCGGGGCTGTTTGCCCGCAGGGTGGGAGATGGGAAAATGGCTGAAAGCCCATCCTTCCCCATCTTCCATTTTGCTGTGTACAGTATAGCACCGACGACCGAATAACGTCAAGATTTAAGGCAAAATAAGCGGGAGAGATTTGTACAATGTG
>URJN01000003.1 GCA_900548125.1 uncultured Eubacteriales bacterium | reverse complement strand
GAACCCGTGTTTTTTCTTTGCATATCCGGGCTTGGATCGCCGCCACCCCGGCAAACTCATTTGCCTATACAAAAACCCCCGGTGTAGACCGGGGGTTAAAGAAGCAAATCTTACTTCTCGGAAGCGGTTTCGGCTTCCATGTTGATGACCTGCTTGCCATCGTAGTAACCGCAGTGCTTGCAGATACGGTGGGCGAGCTTCATCTGCTGGCAGCGCGGGCACTTAACGATTCCGGGCGCGGACAGCTTCCAGTTCGCGCGACGCATACGGCCGCGGGACTTCGAGATTTTTCCCTTGGGAAGAGCCATTGTTTACACCTCCTCATCCTCGTTCAGCAAAGATGCTAATGCCGAAAAAGGATTTCTGCTGGTCAGATCCTTCTGGCATGAACACACATTGACGTTCAGGTTTGCGCCACACTGGGCGCACAGCCCGCGGCAGTCCTCCTTACAGAGGATGCGTGAGGGCAATTCAAGCAGGATGGCAGTTCGTACTGCATCATCAAGCTCAAGCACATGGCCCGTGTATGTGTACTGATCCTCGTCCGGCTCGGCTTCGCCGTCGCCCTTGTCGCGCAGGAAAGCCTCGTCCACCTCAGCGGTGACCGTGGTTTCCGTCGGCGTCAGGCATCTGGCGCAGGGGGACTGAATCACAGCGCGGGCCTCGCCGCGCACAAGTACGGTCTCATCGGCGAGCATATATGTGCCGGAAAAGGAAACCGGCTGGACATACGCAATCGTATCTCCATTCCAATGATCCTCTCCCCAGACATCGCTCAGAGAAAACGGGACGTCAACGCCCTTTCTCTGAATGCCCTTGGTAATATCCAGCTTCATCGTTCCACCTCAAAGTTGACCGTTCCATATTATACGCAGTTTCTCTGTGCTTGTCAAGCAGAATGTTATTTTCGGCGATTTTTCCCGAAAACATCCCGTTCATCCGCTTTTTCTTTGGTTTTCGCCGCGATTCGGCTTACAGCTTGGAGACGATTTCCAGCGTATCGCGGGCAATCGGCAGCTCCTCGTTGGTCGGGATGCGCAGCACCTTGATGGTGGAGTCATCCGTGCTGATGATGCCCACGGTGTCGCGGGTGTTCTTCGCCGGGTCGATTTTCACGCCCATGAAGGACAGACCTTCGATGACATGTGCGCACGCCTCGCAGTCGTTCTCGCCGATGCCCGCGGTGAAGACGATCGCATCCGCGCCGCCGACAGCCACGTTGTATGCGCCGATGTACTTCTGGATACGGTACGTCCAAACGTCCAGCGCGGCCTGAGCCTGCTCGTCGCCCTTCGCCGCAGCAGCCTTCACATCGCGCATGTCGCTCGAGCAGGACAGACCGGCGAAGCCGCTCTTCTTGTTCAGGCAGTTGAGCATCTCGTGGATGTCCATGCCGGTGTGATCCATGATGTACTCCAGCACAGCCGGATCCACATCGCCCGAACGGCTGCCCATCAGCACGCCCTCCAGCGGCGTCAGACCCATGGAGGTATCGACGACCTTGCCGCCGACGATTGCGCTCAGGGAAGAGCCGTTGCCCAGATGGCAGATGATGAACTTGCAGTCCTCCGGCTTCTTGCCCAGGTACTTCGGCGTTTCGCCCGCGATGAAGCGATGGCTGGTGCCGTGGAAGCCGTAACGGCGAACCTTCAAATCGGTGTAGTACTCATACGGCACGCCGTAGAGGAACGCCTTCTTGGGCATCGTCTGATGGAAAGCGGTATCGAAAACGGCGACGTTCGGCTTGGCCGGCATGACCGCCTGGCACGCCTTGATGCCCGCGATGTTCGCCGGCTGATGCAGCGGTCCGAGCGGCACAAGCTCCTCGATGCCCTTCATCGACTCCTCCGTCACCAGCACGGACTCTTTGAACGTCTCGCCGCCGTGCAGCACGCGGTGACCGCAGGCACCGATTTCATCCAAAGACGCGATGGCGCCGTTGTCCTTGTCCGTCAGCGCGGTAAGGACGGCGGAAATGGCTTCGGTGTGGTCCTTCATGTTGCGGGTAAACTCAATCACCTTGTCGGTGCCGAGTACGGTCTGCTTGAAGTGCGTGCCTTCGATGCCGATGCGCTCGACCAGACCCTTCGCCTTGACGGACTCGTCGTCCATGTCGATGAGCTGGAACTTCAGGGAGGAAGAGCCAGCGTTGATGACCAGAATCTTCATGGGAGTATCTCCTTGCTTTTTGATAATAAAAAGGGGGGTGCCGCGCAGCCTTGCCCTCTCAGTCACTTTGTGACAGCTCCCCCCAAAAGGGGGGAGCCAAGATCAGCAGACTTTCGTCTCCCGTCTTGCCTCTCCCTCTGGGAGAGGTGACCGAAGGTCGGAGAGGGCTTGCGCAACAGCCCCTTCAAGAGTCTGAATTAAGCCTGCGCCTTGACCGCAGCGATGGCGACGACGTCCACGATATCCTCAACGGAGCAGCCGCGGGACAGGTCGTTGACCGGCTTGGCAAGACCCTGGATGACCGGGCCGATGGCCTTCGCGTTGCCCAGACGCTGCACCAGCTTGTAGCCGATGTTGCCCGCCTGCAGATCCGGGAAGACCAGCACGTTCGCCTTGCCGGCAACCGGGCTGCCCGGGCACTTCAGTTCGCCGACGGAGGAAACGAGCGCGGCATCCGCCTGCATCTCGCCGTCCACGTTCAGCTCCGGCGCCTGCTCATGCACCAGCTTCACGGCGTTGGCAACCTTGTCCACGTTCTCATGCTTCGCGGAGCCCTTCGTGGAGAAGGACAGCATCGCCACGCGCGGATCCATGCCCAGCAGCGCCTTGCCGGTCTGCGCGGACGCAATGGCGATATCCGCCAGCTGCTCGCTGGTCGGGTCGATATTCACGGCGCAGTCGCCGAACACCAGCACGCCGTCGTCGCCGTACTTCTTGTCCTGCACTTCCATCAGGAAGCAGGAAGAAACGGTCTTGATGCCCGGGGCGCCCTTGATGATCTGCAGTGCCGGACGAAGCACATCGCCGGTGGTGTTGATCGCGCCGGCGACCATCGCGTCGGCGTCGCCCATCTTGAGCATCATCGTGCCGTAGAACAGGGTGTTCTTCAGGCACAGCTCAGTCGCCTTTTCAAGGGTCATGCCCTTCTTCTCGCGGATATGGAAAAGCTGCTCGGCATACGCGGCGGTCTTCTCGCTCGTCGCCGGATCGGCAATGCTGACACCGGTCAGGTCAACGCCCAGCTCGGCAGCCTTCGCTTCGATATCGGCCTTCGCGCCGACCAGCGTGATCTTCGCCAAGCCCAGCTTGACGATCTTCGCCGCCGCCTCAACGGTGCGCGGCTCGGTGCCCTCAGCCAGCACGACGTGCTTGACGTCGGCGGCAGCCTTCGCTCTGATTTTGTCAATGACAGACATTTGTAAATCCTCCTTGACGTGATATAATAGGCTTACCCAATGGGCAAACCATCTGTATACAAACGGATACAGTTTTATTATAGCGCAATTTATCGGTTTTGAAAAGGACGGACGGCAATTTTATCCCGCTTTTCGGCAGGATTTTGCCCGATTTTTCCATGTCCCGTGTCTTTTTTCGGAAAGGAGCGTTTCCCCATGCGCGTCTGCGCCGTCATCTGTGAATATAACCCCTTCCATAACGGTCACGCACGCCATCTGGCTCTCGCTCGGGAAAAGAGCGGCGCGGACTTCATGCTCTGCCTGATGAGCGGTGCGCTCACGCAGCGCGGCGCGTTCGCCCGCCATGACAAGTGGCTTCGCGCGCGCATGGCGCTTCTGGGCGGCGCGGATCTCGTTCTGGAACTGCCCTGCCGCTTTGCCTGTGCGCCCGCGCCGGATTTTGCCTCCGGCGGCGTCGCGCTGCTCCGTGCCCTGAACGTCGTGACGCATCTCTCCTTCGGCTGCGAAGCGCAGTCGCTGGATATCCTCTTTGCCGCCCGCGACGCGCTGAGGGACGAATCCCCCGCGTTTCAGTCCGTGCTGAAGGATGCGCTTGACCGTGGGCTGCCCTATCCCCGCGCCCGTGCGCTGGCGGCAGAGTCCGCAAGCGGTCTTTCCGGCTTAGCCGAGCAGATTGCCCGCCCCAACGCCGTGCTTGCGCTGGAATATCTTCAAGCCCTGCCCGATGATATATCCGCCGTGCCCATCCTCCGCGAGGGATGCGGCTACCACGACAGTTCGCCTTCCCCGCTTGCCAGCGCAACCGGCGTGCGCGCCGCGCTCACAATGGGCGACGTTCAGACCGCAGGTGCTGCCGTTCCCTTTCCGGAAGAGCTGCTCTCTGCCGAGCGGCGCGGCGAATTCCATTCCGAAGACGCGCTCACGCAGGCACTTTTCTACCGCCTGCGCACGATGGACGCCGTTTCTCTTCGCGAGATCGTCGGCATGGATGAAGGGCTGGAATACCGCTTTCTGCGTGCCGCGCAGACTGCCGCTTCCCGCGAGGAGCTGATTACCGCCATCAAGAGCAAACGCTATACGCATGCGCGGCTCTCCCGCCTCTGTGCGCATATTCTGCTGGGCGTTTCCCGAAACTTTGCCGCAGAGCATCGCGCGCCGACCTATGCCCGCGTTCTGGGTTTCCGAAAGAACGCCGCGCCGCTCCTGCGCGCCATCAAAGCGCACGCCTCCATTCCGCTCGTCACCAAAGCCGCGGCATTTGACCGCGCCGACCCGCTCTTTTCCCTCGATATTCGCGCTCAGGACCTCTGGTCGCTCGGCGTTTCCAATCCGGCTCTGCGCGCCTGCGGGCGCGATTTCACCACCAGCCCCATCCTACTCCCTTAATTTCAGACAGGAGGCTTCTTGTATGCGTCTTCTCGCCTATCCCGCCGCGCTCGTCCTTGCTTTTACCCTCTATCTGTCCTGCCCCAAGCTCGCGCCGCTCGTCTTGTCCCTGCCGAAAAAGCTCCTGCCCCCGCTGACCCGACTCGATCAAAGGTTCAGCCGCCCGCCGTATGCCGTTTCTTATCCCGTCTATCTGCTGCTGTTCTTTCTCGTCGGGCTTCTGCTCAGTTTGATTCATCCCGCCGTTTCCGCCGTCACGATGGCTCTCCCGCTCTTCGGGCTTGCGCCGATTCCCGCCAGCGGCGCGGTCAAGCGCGAACTGGACTCCGGTGCTTTTGAAAAAGACATTCCGGCTTACGAAGCCAAGGTTCGGAATACCTGCGCCGCGCTGGTTCCGGAATTCGTCGCGCATCTCTGCGCCCCTCTCCTTCTGATGGCGTTGGGCATGCCGCTGCATATCGGCAGTGCGCTCGGCTGGGCGTATCTGGCTCTCTGCTCGTCCTGCGCAGAGATTCCCAAAGCAGATCAGCTGCTTGGCTCTATCGTTCATGCCGCCGATAAGGTGTTCAGTGCCCTGCTCGTCCTGTGCAGCGGTGTCGTCGGACGCAATCCCTTCCGCACCGGCGGACACGGCGCACAAAGCCGCCTGATGAATATCCTCGGCATCACGGACGACGACCACGCCACGCATGCGCCCGTTTCCGGCGACATCTCTCAGGCAGCTTTTCTCTGCTGTTTCTGCATCTGCCTGCTGTGTCTGATGCTGACCCTCGCGCTGATTCCCTTTGTTCATGCGGGCTGAACCCGTTTTCACTTTCGCCCCGGTTTTACAAAATGCGAGGGCTTTGCTCACGCGGGCAACTTCACGCCTTTTCCCATGCAAAAAAGCGGGCTTCTGCCCGCTTTTTTCATTCAATTTTATCGACAAACAGCAGCTCGAATCGCGGAACAATGATTTCTTTCCCGCTCGCGTCCTGTTCCTGATAAACGCCGTCCACCGTCACAACGGCGGTCAGCATGTCGCCTTCCTTGACGCCCGTGTCCCCCTCCGCGATGACGATGACATCGTTATACCATTTGCCGTCCGCATCCTTGTTGTAGCTCATGCGGATATAAGTGTGGCTTCCGCTGCTGCTGATTTGCGTCACAGGGCCATACAGCCGCATGACCTGTCCCTGATCCTCTTTGCGTTCCTTTTGCAGATTCTTGTAGGATATCTTGACCGCAGACTGGCGAACCTTGTCCTTCTCCTGATCATCCGTCACCTCGCGGGTCACGGTGAACTGCACGCGCCGCTGGTTGTAACCGGACTTGTCCAGGATAAGCGTATACTTGTAATCGCCCGCTTCCTTGGTTGTCAGCTCATAAGAGAAAGAGCCGTCGTTTCCGGATTTCTTTTTCGTGACGCCAAACGGCGTGACCAGCTGCATCTGTACGCCCGCCAGCGTCGTACCGGATATCGTAACCTTATCCGTCGTCACGCGCTGGCTCTCCGGTATGCCGGACACAGGCAGGGTCTTTGCGCTGTAAGTGATGATGCCTTCGACTGCCGTGCTGTTCATGCCGTCCTTGCTTGCCGTCAGTGTCACGGCGCATTCGCCTTCTTTTTCCAGCTCAATCATCAGCGTGAATTTCCCGTTTGAGCCGGCTTCCGCAACAGCCAGCGTGTTCAGCGCACCGAATCCGTCCGTCGTTTCGGCAATGATGTTCGCCCCTGCCGTCGCTGTTCCGGCGATTTCCACGTTCGCCGTCGTCGTTTCCGCGGGAATCACCGCGTTCAGGCTGACCGTGCGCGTCGGCTCCTCGAGGCTCTCCGTGATGGTCAGGTCGGCAAGCCGTGCGCGGAACGCCGCCAAATCCCTGCCCGTAAACCGCCGCCCCTGAATGCGCCAATCCAGCATCACATACATTCCGTTGTGGATGGTGATATAGCGCAGACCGCGCCCGACAAGCTCATCTGCCCGCGTGATGGTGTAGTGGATATAGAGCCAGTACGCGCCGTCCTCCTTCTGCCATTCCACATCCTGCGTGCGCAGTCCCGTCGTTTCCCAAAGGCTGTTATTCTCTGCCCGGCGGCGCAGGGTCGCACGCTGCGCATCCGTGATGGCGCTGATTTCGTAGATATCCGCGGATATATCGTCCTCTCGGATGATGACAGACATGTTCTGCGCAAAATCCGCGCTGTATGCCCTGCTGAGCGTCCGCGTCTGTGTCAGCTCGGCGGAAAGCGCGTCTGCGTCCATCCCCTCAACCTCCAGCAGCGGTGCATAGACCCCGCAGAGCTGCGGCGATATGACCAGCCAGCTGTCCGGATAATCGAAGGCGACATGCCCTTCGTCCATCGTAACGACCTGCCCCAATGCCGCCGCGGGCAGCAGCGCAAACAGGGAAATGAGTGCGATTAAAATGCGTTTCATCTGTTCTCTCCGCAGTTTCAAAGGATATGCACCAGCATGTTGCCGCTCTCGTCCGTTTCCAGCCTGAGCAGCTTTTCTCTCTCCAGCGCGCGCAGGACATCCGAAAAACGCCGCAGACCAATCTGCCGCTCGGTGAAGTCCGGATAATCCGCCTGCACGGCGGATTTGAGGATGGAGGGGTTCACGCGGTCAAAGCCGTCCTCCTTGTATTCCGAAAGGATGCGCGCAAAGATATGCGTGAAGTTGTCCCGCGTGATTTGTTCGCCCGCAGGCGCGTGCGGCTGGCTGAGCGTGACGATGAGGTTGTAACGCTCGCTCTCCACCGTGAACGCGCCGAACTGCTGGGCAAGGCGCGTCAGCAGCTTGCCAAACGTCGAAAACCCGACGCTCTTTTCGGAAAAGTTCGGGCGCAGGCGCAGAAGCACGCTCTTGACCTCGCTGGCGAGCATTTCGCCGCTGTCGCTTTCCCGCAGGATGGTCACGATCAGGTCGTTGACATCCGAAAGTGTCAGTGCTTCCCCGACAGGGCTTGCCGGGCGTTCCTTGCCGCTGGCGACACTCTCCAGGAATTGGAATTCGCTGCATGCGTTCATGAATACGCCGGAAGCCGCCTCGCTTCGGGAGATGCCCAGCACAAATTTGCCCATGCTCTTCAGCTTGCCGACCAGCGGCACATAGTCGCTGTCGCCGGATACGATGCAGAAGCTGTCAATCAGCGGATTGGTATAGGCGACGTCGAGCGCATCAATGACCAGCTGGATATCCATGCTGTTCTTCTGATTGCGCCCAAAGCGCAGCGACGGCACAACCGCAAACGTATTGGACAGCAGCGTCTCCTTCAGGTCGGAATAGCTGTCCGTATAGCCGTATACCTTGCCAATCAGGATATCGCCGCGAATCTTGACCCGCTCGATGACATCCATCAGCATACTCTTTTTACCGCCGCAGTTTTCCAAATCGACGAACAGCGCAAAACACGCCACAGCACTCATCCTTTCTTAGAGTACGTTGGAGCTTTACCCCAACGTAATCCCCACTTCTTACAAAGTCCCGTTCACAAAGCCGCTCATGTTCGAGGAGAGCTTGAGAATGCGCTTGAAGATCCGTTCGCTGTCCGCTTCTCCCGCGATGACCGGACGATAATCCGTTCCGCTGGAAAGCTCCGTCAGCCGAATGGGCACGATGGTCATTTCCGGCGCATCGCAGTGATCTTCATAGACCGTAAACGTCAGCCGCGCCACATAGGAATCCCGATCATCCGGATCGACGTTGCCGCCAAAGACCAGATTGCCCAGCGAATAGAGAATGTAGGTATCCTGATACGCTTCAATGCCCTGAACGATGTGCGGGTGATGCCCGATTACGATATCCGCGCCCGCCTTGATTGCCGCACGCCCGATGGTGCGCTGCTCTCCCGTGAAGTCATCTCGATATTCGCTGCCCCAGTGGAACGACGCAATGACGATCTGGCAGCCCGCGTCGCGCAGTGCCCGAACGTCCGCGCTGATGTCCTTCTTCCCATCCTTGTAGGGGAAGCAGTAGCCCGTCATGCCGACCTTCACGCCGTCTTTTTCAAAAATGCCCAGCTGTCCGCCGCCGGAAACGACAAGACCTGCCGCTTCCAGATTCGCAACGGTGTCCTCTTTGCCGGTCTGCCCATAGTCGAGCGTGTGGTTGTTGGCGATGTTGACCGCCTCCACGCTGCCCAGCGTCAGGATGTCGGTGTATTCCGCCGGGCCCTTAAAATTGAACTTCTTTTCCTTCTTGGTCGTTTCCTCCGTCAGCGTGCCCTCAAAATTGATGAGCGTCATGTCATCCGATGCAAACAGGCTTTCAAGCCCGGAAAAGAACCAGCCGTAGCCCTTTTCCTCCGCAACCTTTTCAAAGCAGTCGTCCCTCTTGCGCAGGTCATCCGTCGAGCCGAGCGTCGTATCGCCGCCGACGGTGATGGTGAAGGTCTTTGGGAATGTCGCCTGCGCCGTATCGCTGTCCACCTCATCCACGATGAACGCCGGTTCTTCCGGCTCATTCTCCGTCAGTGTGTCGATCAATTCCGGCATGCCGCTTTCGGTTTTTTCATAGGTGATATGCGGGTTTTGCAGGTCGTAGTTCATATCGCAGACGCCGGACGCTGCAAAGGTCATCATCAGTAAGAAAGCCAGGGTCAGTTTTTTCATTGCTTCCTCCGTTTTCAGATTCAGGAATGGGTTTGGAGCTTTGCCCCAACCCCGCCGGAAACCTGAGTTTTCCGGACTTTCCGCATCGTCATATCATTTCTCTAATCTGCGCCAAGCGCAGCTCTGCCGTATCCGATTCATTGTATCACAGCAGAAAAAACGAATCAAGGAACTTGTGTTTTCCCCGCAGCCATGCTACTCTTATCCATATCTTCCCGATTTCAAAGGAGGTCTTTTCATGTATGCGACCCGCACACGCCTGCGCGCGCTGCTCAAAGCACTGATTGTCGAGCGCAGCGACAGTGCCCTGCTCTATATTCCCCACGGCGAAGCGGGCATCCGCAGGATGATTTCCGCGCTCCTCGCCATGCGCCCGCCAATCGAGGACGGCGACCCGCTCGCCGAGGATATCGCATGGTTTCATCAGGAATTTCCGGAATAAAGAGCCTGCCCGATGAGCGTCTGCGAAAGGATTTCCCGCTCGCGCCTGCGCCCGTATCGGCTGTCAATCAGCAGCAGCGTTCCGGTGTCCGTTTCGCTCCGAATGAGCCGCCCTGCCGCCTGAATGACGCGAACCATGCCCGGCAGGGTCATGCACAGGTCAAAGCCGTTTGCACCCAGCGCGTCATAATAACGCTGCATCGCCCGAACGCGCGCGCTTGGCTGAGGCATGCCGGTCGAAATCACGATGACGTTTTTCAGCCTCTCCCCGACCAGATCCACGCCTTCGGAAAACGCGCCGCCGAGTACGCACAGCAGCGCAACCCGCTCATCTCCGCATTGAAACGCGCTCAACAGCGCGTTTTTTTCGTCCTCCCGCATGCCCCGCGCTTCCCTGAGCATCCTCACGCCGTCCACCTGCCCCAGCTGTGCGCAAACCTGCTCCAGATACGCATAGGACGGGAAAAACACGAGCGTATTGCCCGAATTCTGCACAAAGTGCGTTTGAATCAGCTCCGCGACACGCGGCGCACTCTGTTCCCGCGCCGCGTACCGCAGGTCGATGCTTTGCCACCGTGCTTGCAGCTGTTCGGGCAGAAACGGCGAGGGCAGCATCAGGCAGGCGTCGCCGTCCATCCTGCCGAGCATCTGCCCTGCCGCATCAAACGGCGCAAGCGTCGCGGAAAAATAGACCGTTCCCTTCGCCTTTTTGCTCCTGTCCAGAATATCCTTTGCCGCGCAGAGCAGAAACAATTCAATCTCCGCGTTCTTTTCTCCGCCGCCCGTCAGCACCGCGTAACGCTCGTCAAAATGGCTTGCGGCATACTGCCATGCCGCCGCGAGCGTAAACGCCTGCGCCGCCGTCTGACCCGCGCCGTCCTCCAGCGCACTGCCTGCCGCATCCATCAGTGCATCCATCGCACCGCACAGGGCTTCCGGCAGCTTTTCCAATTCGCCCGACGCAAACGCTTCGGTTCGCGCCAGCTCCCTGAGCGCATACAGCACATCCGTCATCGCGCGATACAGCCGGCTCTTTCGCCCCAGCTCCTGTCCGGCTTCCCTGCGGCTTTCCGTCAGTTCTCGCAGGTTCAGCTTCGCCGAGCGGCTCTCCTGTACACGCGGGGCAAGCTGATGCGCTTCATCCACCAGCAGCGCTGCGCCGCCCGTCAGCAGCGCGTCGATGGCGACAAACGGGTCGTAGACATAGTTGTAATCGCAGACCACGACGTCCGCCCGCTGTGCCAGCTCCAGTGCCAGCTCAAACGGGCAAAGCCGATGCTTCTGCGCCAGCTCCTCGATGCGCGTCCTGTCCCATACGCCGCCGGACAACGCTTCCGAAACGGCATCGGGCAGGCGATCATAAAAGCCTTCCGCATAGGGGCAGACCTCTGCTCGGCAATCCCGTCTTTCCTGCGGACAGAGCTTGTCCTTCGCGGCGATTTCTACGGCAAACAGCTTTGCGCCCCGCCCTTGCAAAAAGGCAAGCGCATCCGCTGCGCTCTTTCGCCCCGTCGTTCTCGCGGTCAGATACAGCACCCGACTGCATTTGCCCTCGCCCAGCGCACGCAAAGCCGGATAAAGAGCCGCCATCGTCTTGCCGATGCCCGTCGGTGCCTGCGCAAAGAGCCGCTTTCTGTCGCGGATGGCGACATATACGCCCGCCGCAAACCGCCGCTGTCCCGCGCGATAGCTGTCGTAGGGGAAAGGCAGGGCATCCAGCGACGCATCCCGCACCCGTCTGCGCGCCAGCATCGCTTCTTCCCAAACGCACGCGGCGGCGCACAGCGTTCTGAATGTCTCTTGAAGGGTCTGTTCCTCCGCGTCCTCTTCGTAACAGGCGACGCCCTCGCCCTGCTCATCGACATACAGGATGCGAAGCCTGACGCCGCTCAATCCGTCCCTTGCGCAGAGCATATGACCGTATATCGCCGCCTGCGCCCTGTGCGCCGGAATCAGCGGGTTATCCTTCGCGCCGAGCTTAATCTCCTCGACAACCGTTACCCCGTCCTCGCGGGTAAACAGCCCGTCCGCCCGACCGGAAACATGCAGAATCAGCGTATCGGCTTCATAGTCCGCGCTGAGTGCCTGCTCTGCCTGATACGCCTTTTCGCGCTTTGCACCCTCGCTCTGTCTGGCTCTATGGGCAGCCGCGCCCTCCCGCATGCGCTTCTGCGCGCCCGCCGCAGGCGAAAGGTCGCTGTCATGATACGTCGTTTCGACGACCTGCCGAACGCTTGCGCGGACAACGGGCAGGCTCATGCTCTTTTCATCCTGCGCAGGGAAAGGAGCAGAAGCAGCAGACCCAGCAGGCTGACGCTCTGCGCCGCGACCCATGCCATCGGCGGCTTAAAGGATATGTCCACCGTCGCCGTCTGCCCCGACGCCGTGCCGTAAACGCGGAGCATGTTGTTCGTCCCCCGCGCAACCTTGCAGGGAATTCCGTTCACCGCCGCCTGATAGCCCGGATAATACAGCAGCGGGAATTCGATATATGCTCCGCCGTCCATCTCAATAACCGCCGTCAGGTTCGTTCCGCGCTTGGTCATCTCCAACACGCTGTATGCCCCTTCCGCCCCGCCTACGCGGATGTCGCCCGGCTTGAGCGCGGTCTTTTCCGTGCCGACATAGGTGTATTCAAACTGGCTGATGCGCGTATCGGTAAAGGTCTCCTTATCCAGTACGGGCGTTCTCTGCACCATGCACTGCATCGTATATCCGCTGCACGCCGCGCACAGCGCGACAATCACTGCCGCGCCTGCGGAGGCATGCCTGTCGTCCTTCAGATAACCCCATGCCGCCGCCATGCTCATCATCGGCACGGCAACGCCGACCAGCCGCCACGGGAACTGAATCTGCTTAAAGAACGTCGAGAACGGCCGTCTGAGCGAGCAGACCAGCTCCCACGGGAAAGCATCCGTCGCGCCAATCAGTGCCGCCGCGCCCAGCGCACAGAGTGCCAAAGCCGCGCGGTCCTTTCCGTCCATCGCGGCTTTTCCCTGCGCATAGCGGCGAACCAGCAGCAGCGCACAGCCGACCAGCAGAGCCAGCCCCGGAACCACGCCGATGGTATACGCGAAATCCTCCGGAATATCCGCGTCCATATCGCCCGCGAAGGCGACAAAGAAGCCGCCCGGCTGAAGCACGTTTTCCTGCGCATCCAGAACGACGCTCGTGCTGACGCCGTCGCCCGAATACTGCATCATCGGCACATAAAACCATACACAGCAAAGCACTGTGATCGCCGCCGCCTTCAGGATGGCGAGGAAGCGGTGCTTTTCGCGCATCAGCTTGGGCAGGCTGAACGCCGCCGCGATAGCGCAAAACAGCACACTGAACAGCGTGCTGAGCAGATGGCTCATGCACACGCCCGTCATGCCCAGTGCCAGCAGGGGCCACTTTCCGTCGTCCCGACGAAGCACCTCATACAGCGACCAGATGATGAGCGGGAAAAAGATCATCGCCAGGCTCTCGCCCAGCGTCGCGCGCGTATACAGATTGACCAGCCGATAGACGCACAGCGTATACAGCACGCTTGCGCCGACCGCCGCGCGGCGGCTGTCAAAGATCGCCTTTGCGCTCACATAGCAGCTCAGCGCGGCAAGCAGGTTGATGCCCGCCTCAAACACGCGGACGCTTGCGCAGAGCGACACGCCCATATTCCGCAGAATCGCCGGAATATACAGGAACAGCTCCGGATAGAACTCCGACGCGGCATAGCCATAGCCCAGCAGCGTGGAAGCATGGATGCGCACGGGGAATTGCCCGCAGCGCAGACCGCTGGCGATGCCCTCGATGCGGTTCAGGTGGAACAGCATATCGTGTCCGTCAAACACGCCGCCCCAGAGCAGCGGCATGCAGGAAAACGCCGCCGCGCCAAGCACCATCAGCGCATCCCGTCTGCGCATGCGCCCCCGCGCACTCGTATCCCAGCTCAAAACGAGCAGCACCGTCAGCACCGCGCCGAGCAGCGCCGCGTATGCCGCCAAATCGGCAGAGAATATCCCCGCGCCGGCCTTATGCACCGTGATGCTTTGAATCTCCGCGCCTTCGGCAGGGCCGCCCGCGATCAACAGTCCGCTCGTTGAATCCGTCAGCGTAAAGCGGCAGACCGACGTTCCCGCTCCCGCCGCAAGACGCCATACCCCGTTTTGGATAAAGGTCTGTCGCCCCGCACTCACGGCGCGAAGCTCCATGTCAGCCGGAGAATCATACTCAACCGTCACATCGTAATCGCCCCACGGCAGATTCAGCCCGCCGTTTTCGCCCTGCGCCGGAAGGAACGGCTCAACGTCGTATGTGCCCGTTCCCCAAAGCCCCGCTTCCGTGCGCGCCTGCGCCGCCTGCTGTTCCTTCGCCATGGCGTCCTGATCGTGCTGCTCGCTTCTCTCGGCTTCCTCGCCGCCAATCAGAATCTGACCCAGCGTATCTTCCTCATAACGCCATGTATACTCGTCCCTGTCCGTGTAGATGAACACCAGCGCGGCAAGCGCCAGCCAGAGTGCCGCGACGGACACCAGCTTTTTTGCCATAATTTTTATCCTCCCGCAGAATCAAACGGGCATAATCTCCCATGATGTTATGGTTATGATACCATGAACAGCCGCGCAATGCAATGTTTCGCAGGCAATAGAAAACGCCATCCGCAAAAGCGGATGGCGCAGGAAATCAGTTTTTACGCATTCGGGTCAACCGGCGGACGGCGGCGGCGGCGCGGCGCGCTGCTTTCGCTCTCCGCATGATCTGCGGTTTCTTCCGATGCGCTCGGTGCAGTCGGCTTTGTCGGCATGGTCGGCTCGGTCGGCATCATCGGCTTCGTCGGCATGGTCGGCTCGGTCGGCATGACCGGCTTCGTCGGCATGGTCGGCTCGGTCGGCATGACCGGCTTTGTCGGCATGGTCGGCTCGGTCGGCATGACCGGCTTTGTCGGCATGTTCGGTTCGGTCGGCATCACCGGCTTCGTCGGCGCATACGGGTTGACCGTGCTGCGGACGCTGGGCTGACCGTTTCTCATGTAGGAAGGAACCTGACCGGACGGAGCCTGCGGCTTCGGCGCGGAAACCGGCGTCTGCGGCTGAGCGTAGCGGCTGCGCTGCTGGCTGAGCTGCTCGGCGCGGATTTCGTCCTCCTCGTCCTCATCCTCATCGGCTTCCTCTGCCTCGGCTTCCTCGCTCTTGCGGCGGTAGATATATACGCCGTAGATGGCTGCACCCGCCACGACTGCCAGCACAACGACAATCACGATCGGCAGGATGCCCATGCCGCCTTCCTCCTGAACGGGTTCGGCGGTCGGCATCGGCTGAGCGGTCGGTTCCGGCGTCATGCCGGTGTCATAGGTCACGCCGTAGTTGGCGTAGGACGTTCCGGAAGCAAACTCAACGATGTATTCGCCCGGCTGCGGCAGGGTGACCTCCATCGTATAGTTGCCGTTGGCGTCCGCAACCGCCTGACCCACCGTTCTTCTGACCGTCTGCTGTACGTTCTCCGCAACAGCGGAAGCGATGAAGCCCAGCTGCTGTGGGGTCGCCGTCGGCTGAGCCGAAGCAAGCTGAATCTCCACGCTCGCGGTGACGATGCTGTATGCGCTCGTCGTTCCGTAAACGGTGAACTTGCCGCTCTCGCTCTTGGCGGGCACATTGTTGACCTTCAGCGTGCCGAAGCTGCTGATGAGCGCGGCGGGGTTGGCGATAGGTTCCGGCGTCGGGGTCGCGTTCGGGTCGGGCGTGTTGGTCGCATAGACCGGCATGCTCGTGCCCGTGCCGCTCGACCAGCTGTTGTCCGTAGGCAGCAGATCCTGAATCGGCGTGCCGTTGATGGTGATGTTGGTGTTGTTGTTCTTGTTCGGCGTGGTGCTGACGCCCGCGTTGGCTTTCGGCGTAGGCGTTGCCTGAGCTGCCTGCTCCGCGAGGAACTGCTGAAGCTCCGCGATGGTCAGCATCTGCGTCATGTCGCTGCGGACATAGCCGTCCATGCCGTTGTAGTTGACCTGATACCAGGTGTATGTTCCGTCAAACTCCGTTCCGGTGACCAGCAGCAGTGTGTTGACCGGAATGCGTCCCAGCGATGTGCCGGACGCAGACGGCGTGCGGCGCAGGTTGACGGAATCCTTAATCAGCTTGGCGTATGCACTGGTCGCATCCGGACCGAGCGGTTCGGGCGTCGCCTGCGGCATCGGGGTCGGGGTCGCCTGAGCAGCCTCCAGCGCGGCGAGATATTCCTTCGTCTCGGCATCGCCCATGACGCGGACAAGATCGGCGCGGACATAGCCCCACTGACCGTTATACTGCGCCAGATACCACGTCATGCCGTCCTCGGCAAACTGGCTCTGGAAGATATAGACGACGCTCTCCTTATTCAGGATGTTTTGCAGATACGCCTGCGGGCTCGGGTTGCCGCGCAGCGGCGTGCCGTCGTTGATGACACGCGCATACAGGCTCAGCTGAACGGGCGCGGGCGTCGCGGTCGGCGCAGGCGTTTCCGTCGGCTCTGCCGTCGGCACCTCGGTCACTTCCGGTGTAGCGGTCACCTCAGGCGTTGCCGTCGGTTCGGGCGTCGGGGTTTCGGTCGGTACCGGAGTCGGGGTCTCGGTCGGCGCGGGCGTTTCCGTCGGCTCTGCCGTCGGGGTCGGCGTCGGGTCGGGGCGCGTTTCCGGATCGTCGATGGAAGCGATATACGCCGCTTCCTCCTCAACGCCCATCAGCTTGACGTAATCGGTCATCATGTAACCGTCGCGGCTGTCGGCGCGAACATAGCACCAATCACCTTCGCAGCGCATGACCCAAATCACCGTACCGGCAGAAAGCCGCGTGATTTCCTTGCCGTTTTTGTTCGCCTGTTCACGGAGCGCAACCTGTCTGCCCGTGTTGTAGCCATAGTGGTAGACATCGCCCTCCGTCAGCTCCTGCGGAATGGGTTCCGGCGTCGGGGTGGGCGTGGGTTCTGCCGTCGGTTCGGGCGTCGGGGTCTCAATCGGCGGGATAGTCGGCTGCGGTGTCTGAACGGCAGCCTCCGCTTCCTGCTGAGAAACGAGGCGGACGTTGTAGCTCTCTACATATCCGGTATCACCGTTGGACATGTTGCGAACCAGATACCAGAGCTGTCCGTTTTCGCCCGTCGCCTGCGCGGAAATCTCCAGCGGCGTCGGGCGGCTGATTGTCGGAATCGCGCCGCTCGTCGGGTTCGGCGCATCGGGCGCGGTGCGCAGGATGATGAACGTATCCTTCTCAACCGTCATGGCATACGCCGGGAACGTCAGCTCGCCGGGTTCCTCGGTCGGCTGCTCGGTCGGCTGCTCCGTCGGCTGTTCAGTCGGTGCGGGCGTCGCTTCCATGCCCGCCAGCAGCTTTTCTGCCTCTGCCTCAGAAATCGGCGACACGAGGAAGTTGCGCATATAGCCGGTCATGCCGTCGCGGACAACCGTCACGTTGTACCAGCTGTCATCGACAACCTCGTTGATGAGCAGCAGCTCGCCGTCCGCATATTCGCCCAGAACGGTGGCAGCCGAGTTGTCCATCTGACTGCGCAGGTTGTTGGTGCTTCCGCCGCGGGAGTTGTAGGTCACGGCATACTGCACCGTCGGCTGTGCGGGTTCTTCCGTAGGAATCGGCGTCTCGATAATCGGCTCTTCCGTAGGAATCGGCGTTTCTTCGATAATCGGTTCCTCCGTCGGAACCGGCGTTTCTTCGATGATCGGTTCTTCCGTCGGAACAGGCGTTTCCTCCGGTGCGGCGGTTTCGGCGTCGATCTTCGCCATCAGAACCTGAGCGGCGGCTTCGTCTATACCGGTCACCTGTTCAGCGATGACCCATCCGTCTTCCATCGAGCGATAGTCCGCAACCTCATACCAGAGACGGCCCGATTCGTCAAACACATAGCCGTTGACAAACAGCACATCGCCCGGATTCAGCGCGCCCTTGACATCCCATTCGTTCGCGCCAAAGAAAAGCATCGTTTCCGGCTGGTTGACCGTCGCATACTGCGGAAGCTCAACCGTCGGCTCTGCCGTAGGTTCTTCTGTCGGAATCGGTGTTTCTTCGATAATCGGTTCTTCCGTGGGAATCGGCGTTTCCTCGATAATCGGCTCTTCCGTGGGAATCGGCGTTTCCTCGATAATCGGCTCTTCCGTCGGAATCGGCGTCTCCTCGATGATCGGCTCTTCCGTGGGAATCGGCGTTTCCTCGATGACCGGTTCTTCCGTAGGGATCGGCGTCTCCTCGATGACCGGTTCTTCCGTAGGAATCGGCGTTTCCTCAATAATTGGCTCTTCCGTAGGAACAGGCGTTTCAAAGCCGAACTGACTCAGCACGGCGTCGGCTTCCCCTTCGGTCATCGGCGCGGCATAGCCGGCACGCATGAGCGTCAGTCCGGAGGTCGGATCGAGCGGATTGACCACCGATATCGGGTAATCCAGCGTATTCTCCAGTCCCGTTCCGGAAAGGGGCATTTTGCTGTAAATCTCTCCCGTATCCGTCACCAGCCTGAGCTGTGCGTTCGGGAGCGCGGCGCGCTCTTCGTCCGTAAGCATGCTGTCATCAATCCAATAGACGGTGCTGCCCAGCGTCGTCGTCACGGGCGTTACATCCAGACTGAACTGGCTGCCGTCCCCCAGCGTAACGACAATCTCAACCGACAGCCATGCGCCTTCGGGCGTCATCAGCTCCTGCGCCTGCGCCATCGGCGCGGTCAGCAGCATGGCACTGAGCGCGAAGGCTGTCACCCTGCGGATGAATCGCTTCATCATGATTGTATCCTCCTTTTCAGGTGAACCAAGGGCTTGCGCACCCTGTCCGGTATGCACGCCCATGAATCTCTTTTTCCTGCTCCTCATTGTAAAGCGGGAAACGCCGCCTGTCAACTCCGCCGCCTGTTTTGGCAGAGATTCGCAGCGTCCTCCTGCGTATAAGACGAATCAAAGGCAGGGATTTATCCCATGCAAAGAGAAATTATCCGTATTCATCCGCATCGCATGAAAGGAGTTTTTTTCTTGAATATGAAACCGATGGACGACAGCGCACTGCGCGAGGTTCCCGTAAAAAAAGAAAGCATCTATGAGGGACACATTCTGCACGTCGAAAAATGGACGGTCACCTGCCCGAACGGGCGGCAGGCACCGCGCGAGCTTGTTCTGCACAAGGGCGCGGCGGCGGTCATTCCCGTCTATCCCAACGGAGATACGCTGCTGGTTCGCCAGTATCGCGTTGCCGCCGACCGCATAACGCTGGAAATCCCCGCGGGCAAGCTCGACAGCGCCGACGAAGATCCGCTTGACTGCGCCGTTCGCGAACTGAAAGAGGAAACCGGGCTTTCCGCCGAGCATATGACCCACCTGACCACGATTTTGACCACGCCGGGCTTCTGTACGGAAAAAATCGCCATCTATCTGGCGCAGGGGCTTTCTCAGGGCGAAACGCATCCGGATGAAGACGAGTTCCTCGGGCTTTGCCGCCTGCCGCTGGAAGAAGCGTTTGAGATGATCATGCGCGGCGAAATTCACGACAGCAAGACCATCTGCGGGCTGATGATGGCGCGTGAAGCCATCCTGCGCCAAAAGGAAGAGAAGCCGTGCGACCGCTGAACACCGGCTGGCGCATTTTCGCCGACGACCTGCCCGCCCGCCTGACAGAAAGCGAACCCGACACGGCGTTTCATCTGCCCGGCGCGGACGCGCTGGCGGATTTCAGCGACCTGCTGGGCGAAAGCGCCTGTCCCGATTCATCGGAAGCCGCACCGACCGATGCGCCGTTTCCCCTGCCCGCCGCCCTTCCGGAGGATGTGCGCGGTGCGGCAGAACTGCGGCTCGAACTGGATTTCGGCAAACTGCACGCGCAGGACGCCGAGCTGGTCTTTGAGCTGATTCGCGGCAGGGGGCGCGTGTTCATCGGCGATACGCCCGCCGCTTCCTTCCAAAATCCGAAGGACGGCATACTCCGCGTTCCATTGTTCCGCGCGCTCCACCTCGGGCGCAGGCAGACCGTCCGCCTTTGCTTTGACGCCTCCCGCCCCGCCGGTGTGCTGGGCGGCGTCTGTCTGCATGCGGTTTCCCATGCCCGCCTGCGGGATACGGTTCTGATTCCGGATGCCCAGACGCAGACCGTCCGCCTGCAAACAACGGTCTGCGCGATGGATGCGGGCGATTATCTGCTCCGCGTGCAGACCGCCTGTGCGGAGGATGAGCCGCCCGTTTACGACGATGCGCTTTTTCTCTCCTCCGGAGAACAGCAGCTCGTCGTCAAAACGTTTCCCTTCCCCGCGCCGCGCTTTCTGCCCGGCTCGCCGTATGCGGGCTGTGCCGTCCGCCTGACGCTCTTCAAGTGCAGGCTGCATCGCGGCACATTTTTCCCCGGTTCACGCTGTGACGAGCAGACGGTTTCCTGCGGCTATTCAGGCAAACAGGCGGATTACGACCTTCCGCTCCTGCCCGAGGAATGCGCCGACCCCGATGCGCTGCTGACGCGGCTTTCGCCGATGCGTCTGCCCGGGCTTCGACTGGATACGCCCGCGCCGGACTTCTTCTATCGAAAGATGACGCTCTCCGGCATCGGCGTCTTTCACCCCGTTGTCACGGACGCCCTGCGCGAACGGCTCTCCCGCCACGCCTGTGTGTCCTTCGGCGACGCCCCGATGCCGCGCATGCGCAGTCTGCCCCTCTTGGACGCATGGCAGCTCTGCGGCTTGACCGCCTGTCTGAGGACGCCGCCCGCAAACCTTTCTCCCGCCGAATTGCTCTTGGAAGCTGCGGGCAAACCGCTCGATCCGCAGAGTCCGGATGTCGCCGCCGTTTTGCTGTGGCTTCGCGCCGTCCGCGTTCGGCTCAGCGCGGAGGCGGCACGGCAGGGACGTTTTTCGGGTTCGCTCTGTGCGCCCGGCGTCTGGCAGGATGAAGACGTTTATGCCGCTTTGCAGACCGCGCTCGCGCCGACGCATATCAGCGCGCTTCCGCTTCGCGGCGCGTGGTTTGCCGGTTCCCGTTTCAGCGCGTCGATTCGCGCCTTCGTCGAGCCTGAAAAAAGCGCAGACGATTTAATCGTCCGCGCCTATCTGGAGGATGAAAATGGAAAAAAGCTGGCGACGCTCAAGCGTTCCTGTCCGCCCGACGGCGGGGAAATCGGTCTGCTGGAATGTACGCTCCCGCGCAGTGTCTGCGTGCTGACGCTTTTCGCCAGCCTTTCCCGCGGAAATCAGATCATGGAGCAGAATCAGATTCCGGTTTATGTCGGTGAGAAAGGCATGCTGGAAGCCGCGTTTTGACGCATAGCCCCAGCTTGCGCACCGTCTGCCCGATGAGCAGCGGAAGTGTCACGCCGCAGAGCAGATACAGCACGCCCCACTCCGCATGATTGCCCGATACATAGAGATAGTTGGCATCCGTCCGGAAGCTATGCACGCTGAAATTTGCCGCGCCAAGCCCCAGCATATGCACAACGAGGAAGAAGCCGTTCAGCGCGAAAAAGCCCATGTAGTGGTGCATCATCAAATCAAAGGTATTGCGGCTGATTGCCAGTGCAAGGCGGCTTTTGCCGATATACGGCGCAAGCAGGCGGGAAATGCGCAGATAAAACGCAATCGCCAACGCCGCGCCCGCGTAAACGCCGAACGCATCGCAGACAAAGTACGAGCAATCCGAAAGCAGGTACGCCAGATTCTCATACCGCGCACAGAGCAGCGCACGCAGGATGACGATGCCGATGAGATACGGCACGGTGGGCAGATGGTCGCGCCGCTCCAGCTCGCGGCGATAGAGCATGCCGCCCGCAAACCCCGGAAGAAGGATCATCGGGCGCAGCATTAAGAGCGGCAAAGCATCCTGCCTGCCCGCATAGCAGAGCTGAACCGCCACGCACCCGGGAATCAGGCAGAGCAGAAAGGTCATGACCTCGTTTTCATGCCAAAGGCGCGACAGCCTGTGAATCAAGGCATAGAACACCTGCACGCAGAAAAGCGGAAAGATGAACCACGAACCGAGATTCCAGACGAAATGCTCGCCGTCCGCCAGCGGCGCAAGCAGCAGGGTGTATGCCGAAAGGGGTTCGCCCAGCTCAAACCCGCCGAACCTGCGCAGAACCGACGCGCCGACGCCGTATACCAGATTCCAGAAATACAGCGGGACCAGCAGCTTTTTCGCCCTGTGCAGCACATCGTTTACGGGCTTGCCATACAGCTTGAAGAAATAGCCCGAACCGAAGGCAAACATCATCAAATGAAAGGAATAGTATCGAAAAAGACCGTTCATTTCAAACATGTGTCCCTTCTGTATATGCCCATCGACGACAAAGACGATGGCAAGCAGATAGAAGACGCGCATGGTGTAGTTTTCGGCTTTATTGGACACGGACGGCTCCCCCTGTTTCGTTTGAATCTTTTTATGGGCTTCTGTCTGCATTATATCATGTTTTCACATTCGGTCAACGTGTCGGCGGTTTAATCCGGCGCAAAGCAAAGTAAAGAAGAGGCTGTCAAGCTTAAACCAAACATTTCAAGAAACAAACATC
>URJN01000002.1 GCA_900548125.1 uncultured Eubacteriales bacterium | reverse complement strand
TTCCTCTAGAAACAATCGCGCCCGTACACGCCGCGCTGCCCATCACGCGATCCAGCACAGCCGCCAGCAGCACAATGCCCAAAATCATCGCCTTGCGCGCCAGCCCGATGAAACCGACTTTGCTGCTCAATGCGCCGGTGTCGCTCTTTTTGCTTCTGCCCAGAGCTGCCGCGCCTACGCCGCTGAAATAATCCAGCACCATCAGCAGCATCAGCAGCCGGACTGCTGTCGGCATTTGCATAAACAGCCCGACAACCGCGCCCACAGCCGCGGCAAGCCAGCGCATAATCTCACTCCAAGGTTTTTCCATAAACCCTCCTCGCTGAAGAATTTCCCGGTCGCGCAAGAAAACAGAGCCTCCTTACGTCTATATGAGAGGGAGGGGTTTTCCTCTCCGAATCAGCTTATGCGCACCCTGACCGCTTTGTTCCGCCGGAATACACTTGCAGCCCGTCAAAGTCCGCCAAGCTCCGGCGTTTTGCGCCCGCGGTCGTTTTTTTGCGCAATTCTTCGGAAGTCAAAAAAAACGTGCGTACAGCACAAAAATGAAGTATGATAGAGTATGGCATATTATGATGCACCGGCGGGGAGCATTTCCCCGCTTTTCACTTAATCAAGGAGGTGATGCCCATGTCAGATGATCGCCAGACCCCGCACCGCAGACGCCGTCCCTCTGCCGCGCCCATTCTGGAGGAAGAGCCGCTGCGCATCATCGTGGGCAACGAGCAGGACACGCCGGATTGGATGGTTTCCGATACCAGCGGCGCCGCCTCTCGTCGAACAAAAAAGAAAGCGGAGCCTTCTCCCCGCGCCGAAGCAGCCCGCCCAAGCGCCCGCGGAACGCAGGAAAGTCAGGATATCCTGATGATGAAGCGCGGTTCATCCGCCGAGAGAACCGCTTCCGAGCGGCGCACCGACGAGGAGCCGAAAAAAGTAAAAGCCCCTGCCCGAAATACGCCCGCAAAAAAGCCCGCGAAAAAACGCCCGATGAGCAAAAAGGCGCGGGAACGCCGCGCACGCAAGATTCGCCGGACGGTCATCGGCTCGCTCTGCGCCGTCATCGCCGTCGTGCTGCTGGTCGTCGGCGTACAAGCCGGAAGCCGGCTCGTGAATATCAAGCAGACGCTCGACCGCGGCGACGGCGTGTTCTATCCGAATATATTCGTCAACGACATTCCGCTTGAGGGTAAGACGCTCGACGAAGCGGCGGCGGTCGTCACCCAGCAGGTGCAGTCGCTCATCTCCTCGTTCCGCATCACCCTGCGAACCGAGGACGGACGCAGCTGGGATATCACCGGCGACAGCCTGAACATGAAGTATGACATCGCCGACCAGCTCGACCAGCTCTGGGCGATCGGACATACGGGGTCATCCTCCACGCGCTATGAGCAGGTCAAAGCCCTTGAAGCGGAACCTGCCATGCGCTATACGACGCTGACCTATGACCTCAGTCAGGTCAACCAGATTCTCAACCAGATTAAAGCCGAGGTCGATCAGCCCGCCGTCAGCGCGACGCGGGTTCAGGATGACAGCAAGTGGCCCCCGTTCTCCTATACGGACGACATTCCGGGGCAGACGCTGGATATCACCGGACTGAACGAAAGAATCTGCACCATGGTCGATACGCTGGTAAGCGGCGTCGTCGTTCTCTCCCCGACGCCCGTTCAGGCAACCATCACCCGCGCTCAGCTGGAAGCGCAGATTGTCAAGCTCAGCTCTTACGAAACCACCGTCGGCAAGTCCGGCGAATATGCCGAGGCGCGAGCAGAGAATGTCCGCCTTGGCACGGAGAAGTTCAACCACCTCGTTATCAAGGCGGGCGAGTCCGTCTCCTTCAATAAGGTCGCGGGCAAGCGCACCGTTGCCAACGGCTATCAGCAGGCGCTTGAAATCGCCTACGGCAACTATGTTCTGGGTACGGGCGGCGGCATCTGCCAGGTGTCCTCGACGCTGTATAACGCCGTGGTCAACGCCGGTCTGACCGTCAACAAGCGCACGCCGCACGCCATCCCATCCAGCTACGTGGAGAAGGGACTGGACGCGACCGTTTCCGACGACCGTTACGACTTCGTATTTTCCAACAACACCAACTCGGATATCTATATCGAAACCGAGTTTGTCAAGGTCAAGGGCTATTACCACAGCCGCTTCACCATCTACGGCCGCCCCGACCCGAACGGTTACACCTATAAGCTCGTCTCTCAGGTTGTCGAAACCATCCCCCTGCCCGAGCCGACCTATGAAAAGGACACGACCGGCGAGCATGTCTTCTACGACGACGAAACCGCCGTCAAGAGCAGCGGACGCGAAGGCTATATCGTCGATGTCTATCTGGTCACGATGGACAGCAAGGGACTTGAAATTTCCCGCGAAAAGAAGTATACCGATACCTATAAGGCAAGCGCACCCGTTTACTGGATCGGCGTCAACCCGCATGAAACGCCCATCCCCGAAGGGTTTGAATCCATTGATTGACATCACATAAGAAGGGAACGATATCCGTGAAGAGCCGCAAAAACCGTTTCGCCTCTGCCATGCTCTGCGCCGCGCTGCTTGCGCTTCCCGCCTGCGCTTTGGCGGGAGAAACCGCGCCGCTTACCCTTTCCACCCAGCAGGACGTTCAGTTTACGCCCCGCCGCGAAGACGCCGGTCAGCTCGATGAGTTCGGACGGCGGCGCGCCTATCTCGGCGTTTCCGCTTACGACGGCTGGCTCTATCAAGCGCGCATCGGCGGCTTGATGCTGAACCTGCGCCTGTATACGCCCGACGGCGAAGGCGTGACCTTTCAGGAAAAGCTCTGCGCGGCGCAGACCGGCGGCGAAAAGGATATCCGCCTGTGCATCCGTCAGGGCAGCCGCGACGGCGGGCTGATGCTCCAGCTCGACCAGCATGTCATCGACGTTCTAAGCCGCGTCGGCATCACGGAAATCGTTCTGGCAGATATGGATTTTTACATTCAGGCGACCTATCAGGTCGCTGACCTCGCCGCCATGCGCGAGGTGCTTGGGCTTTCCTCCGGCGAGCAGCTCTGCCTGACCGGTGAGAACGCGCCCCTGACCGTCGTCAGCGAGGACGGCGTCAGAAGGCAGATTGCACAGTAAACGTTTTTTCACCCCCGCCCGCCGGCTGCATAGGCTGTACGGGCGATTTCTTTTTGTCAAATTGCGCTTTCTCTTGTGTAACGCCGTTTATTGGGGTACAATAAGCGCAGAGTTTTTTAGTCAGCAGGAGGGTCATGGATGGACGCCCTGATTCAGTCGCTCGTTCAAGCTAATTTTGCGCCGGAGCGCATCATTCCCCGCGCTTTGATGGCGCAATATACCACATTCCGCGTCGGCGGCGTTGCCGATGTGCTGGTCAATATCGCGTCGGCGGACGAGATTCCCGTTGCGCTGAGCGCCGCGAAAAAAGCGGACGTGCCCGTGACCATCATCGGCTGCGGCTCCAATCTGCTCGTTCGCGACGGCGGCATCCGCGGGCTGGTTCTGCGCATTTCCTCTGCCATGTCCGCCATCCGCCGCGTCGGGGACGACCTGATTGCCGAGGCGGGCGCACCGCTGGGCGCAATCGCCGCGTTCGCGCGGGATGAGGGGCTTTGCGGTATGGCAGAGCTGGCAGGGATTCCCGGCACGATTGGCGGCGGCGTGGTGATGAACGCGGGCGCATACGGCACAGAGCTGGCGCAGGTCGTTTCCTCTGTGGACTGCGTTTCGCTGCACAACGGAAAGCCGATTCATTATTCCGCTGACAAGCTGGATTTCTCCTATCGCCACAGCGCGCTGATGGACGCTAATGTCGTCGCCGCGCAGGTCACGCTGTCCCTGAAGGCGGGCGACCCGCAGGCGATTCGTGCGCGGATGGAGGAATGTGCCGCCATGCGTCGGGAAAAGCAGCCGCTGAATTATCCGAGCGCGGGCAGCACCTTTAAGCGTCCGGAGGGATATTTCGCCGCCAAGCTCATCGACGACTGCGGTCTGCGCGGCTTGACGGTCGGCGGCGCACAGGTCAGCGAAAAGCACGCCGGATTCATCGTCAACATCGGCGGCGCAACGGCAAGCGATATTCTGGAGCTGATGCGTCAGGTAGAACAGCGCGTCTTTGAGCAGTTCGGCGTTCATTTGGAGCCGGAGGTCCGAATTCTGGGAGAGGACTGAGGGCATGCGATGGGCTTTGCCCCAATCCCCGGCAGGGAACGTCGTTCCCTGCACCCTTTCTCCGCTGCGGAGCGAAGAAGAAAGTCTCTCAGGCGAATCTGAGCGGCAGCCCGGCACAGCCTTTTATACAGGAAGGATAAAGCAATGAGATTTTTGATTGTCACCGGACTTTCCGGCGCGGGCAAAACGAGCATCCTGCGCCATCTGGAGGATAACGGCTACCAGTGCATGGATAACATTCCGCCGCTGCTGCTCGCGCCCGCCTTTACGCTCTGCGAAAAAGTCGAAGTGGATACCCCCGTCGCGCTGGGCGTCGATTCCCGCAGCGGCGCGCTGTTCAACGCGGAAGCCGTCATCAACGCCATCGACCAGAGCGGCGACAGTCACGACATCTCCATCCTCTTTTTGGAGGCGGACACAGAAACGCTCATCGACCGCTATAAGGAAACTCGGCGGGATCATCCGCTGATGAAAAACGGAACCAGTCTTGAGCGGGCGATTGCCAAAGAGCGCGAAATGCTTCAGCCCCTGCGCGAACGCGCCAACTATGTGCTTTCCACCGGCGGACTGCGTCCCAAGGAGCTTTGCGCACGCGTAGACGAGCTGCTCGCCGACGGCGAAAGTCAGGCGACCCTGCGCACGGAGATCATGTCCTTCGGCTACAAGCGCGGCATTCCGCGGGAAAGCGATTTGGTCTTTGACGTGCGTTTCCTGCCCAATCCGTTTTACATCAAGGAGATTCGCGCATACACGGGTCTGGAAGCGCCCGTTCGGGATTACGTTCTGGGCAGGGAAGAAACCCGCGAGTTTCTGAGCCATCTCTATGAGCTGGTGGATTATCTTCTGCCGCTGTATCAGCGCGAAGGCAAGCGTCGGCTGATGATTGCCATCGGCTGCACGGGCGGCGCACACCGCTCTGTCGCCATCAGCGAAGCGCTGGGCGCACACCTTCGTGCACTGGGTCAGCCGGTCAGCGTATCCCATCGCGACATCACGCTGGAAGAAGCGAGCTGGCCCTTCAGGCGGGAAAAGTAACGAAAGGCGAGGGGGACCGATGGGGCTTTGCCCCATACCCCAGCAGGGAACGTCGTTCCCTGCACCCTTTCTCCGCTTCGCGGCGGTTTTAAGACGCCGAATTGAACGATGCGCTTCGTGCATCATCAGACTGTAAACAAAAAGCTATTCTCCCTCGGAGGGGGAGAATAGCCCTTTCCGCAAATGAAAGAATAGCTGAATTTCTTGATTTTGCTTATGTTAATTTAAACTGCCGCGCACCCGCTGGCGGGATTCAGTGCGACGAACATCGCAGGGAATACTTGCGTGAATATGTAAGTCTCCCAAGCCGGCAGTCTCGCGCAACCCCGCCGTATAACTCCATATCAAAACGCGCATGCTGAAATCATCACCGAAAACCGGAGGATGAATCCGCATGCGCGTTTCTTCTATGCCGCCCTTTATTCCCGTTCCGCCGCAGGCGGTTTCCATGCCCGCCCCGCCGCCGGAACCCGTTCGCTTTCTGCCCTTTTCCGCGCAGGCGTTCCATGAAGCCCGCACGCGGCACGTTCCCGTGTTTCTGGTCATCGCGGAACAGCCGCCCGAGCTTTCCGACGCCTCGCTCTCCATGCAGATTGCCGAGCGCACCGTGCCGGTTCACCTCTATCCCGGCGTGCGCAGGGATGTCGAGCTGCTCTGCCAAAGGGCAGGTGCGCTGTTTTCGGGCGAAGGAGCGCTTCCCCTCTGTGCGCTGCTGCTTGAGGATACGCGCCCGTTTCTCGCCGCGCCGCTTCCGCCGACGGGCTTCCCTCTCGACGCGTCGCGGCTGTATGTCTGGCTCTCTCAGGCGGACAGGCGCTTTTCTCAAAACCTGCCTGCGCTGACCGGACAGGCGGCGCAGGTCATCCGCTCCTTCCGCGTGCCGCCCCTGCGCAAGCCCTATGTGCCGCACGACGCCGCACACGATTTATTCCGTGCGCTGACCGCCGTGCAAGACCCCATCAACGGCGGTTTCGGCGCAATCAAGCATCCGCTTCCCTGCGTACTGCGCTTTTTGCAGCATGAAGCCGCCGCCGGAAACCGCTCGGCGCATACCGCGCTGAACCATGCGCTGGACGCCATGCTCGCCTCCGACCTCTACGACCCGCTGGATGGCTCGTTTTTCCGTGCGACGCTGACGGCGGATTGGCGCGTATTCGTTCCCGAAAAGCCGCTCGGCGTCAACGCGCTTCTGGCGCTGACGCTGCTGGAAAACGGAAGGCGCAGCGAAGCCGTCCGCGTGCTGGATTTCATGCTCGGCGTCTGCGCCCTGCCCGGCGGCGCACTGACGCCCGTGATTTCCGTCAACCGCGAAAGCTGTGCCTTTACGCCGGAACAGGTCTGCGCCGCACTGGGCAACGAAGATGGGCTTCGCGCCTGCCGCCTATTGAATCTGCGCCGTCAGCATGCGCCGGCTCTGCCGCATGTCACGCCCAGCCGCTTTTCGCCCGTATCGGATCTGCCGCCCGAAACGCCCCCGCTGACGCCGACGCTCCCCGCATCGCTCACGCCGGAGGACGCCGCGTTTTTGCGGCGGGTGACGCCGAAACTCCTGCATGCCCGCGCCGCGCGGGCACTTCCGCAAGCCGCGCCCTATGTTCTCAGCGAGGATTGCGCACTTGCCGCGGCTGTGTTCGCGCTCTGCGGTCGCCGTCTTGGGGAAGTTCGCTATATACAGGCGGCTCAGCGTGCCGTTTCCTTTCTCATCGCGCTTCCGACCGCGGGCAATATGCCCGCCGTGCTTCCGCCCTCCGTTTCGCCGACCAGTGCGCTTTCCGCTCAGGCGACGTGCGGCGCGGCGGGTGCGCTGGCTCTGGCTCTGCTGACGCTCGGACAGGATGACGCCATGGGCGAATACCTCGATTGCGGTCTGCGGACACTCGGTGCCGCGCTCCATGCCTTTACGACCCGCGACGGCATGCCCATGCACACCCCGCAGGACGCGGCGGCGTTCTTCCCGCGTATTCCCGCCCTCTATGACGGGGAACTGCCTTCGCCCGCCGCGCTTTTGCTCCATGCGCTCGCCCTTGCCGACGCCATGCGCCCGCAGGCGGGCTATCTCGACGCTTCCCGCGTCCTATGGGAAGCGGCTGCCCCCTTTGCCCGGGAACAGCCGCTTGCCTGCGCGTCGCTCATCGACGCGGCGAATATCACGCTTTCAAAATCTCCCTGAGTGCCGACGCATCGACGGTAAACAGCGAATCCTCGCCGAGCAGCACGCCGTCGCTCAATTCCTTCTTTTCCTGCTGGAGCAGCACGATGCGCTCCTCGATTGTTCCGGAAGCAATCAGCGAAAAGACCTGTACGCCCTTCGTCTGCCCGATGCGGTAAGCGCGGTCGGTCGCCTGATTCTGCGCGGCGGTGTTCCACCACGGGTCATAGTGGATGACCACATCCGCGCCGGTCAGGTTCAGCCCCGTTCCGCCCGCCTTGAGCGAAATCAGAAAGACCGGAATGTTTCCGCTGTTAAACTGCTCAACCAGCCGCATGCGCTCTTCCTTGCCGGTCGTTCCCGTGAGCATCAGCGTTTCAATCCCTTCTGCATGCAGTGCCGCTTCCAGCAGATCGAGCATTGAGGTGAACTGCGAAAAGAGCAGCATGCGATGCCCCTGCGCCGCCATGTCGCGAACCAGCTCGATTGCCTGTTCCAGCTTGCCGCTTCCGGATGTATAGCCCTCCAGGCAGAGCCGCGGGTCACAGCAAATCTGCCGCAGTCGCGTCAGCCCTGCCAGAATCTTCATGCGTCCCTGCGCGCTGTCCATCTCGCTCTCCGCTTCACGCATCAGCCGCTCGGCATACGCATGATAGACCCTGCTCTGTCCGGCGGTCATCTCGCTGGTCATCACGGTTTCAATCTTATCCGGAAGCTCCGTCAGAACATCCTTCTTCATGCGGCGCAGGATGAACGGTGCCGCCATCATATGCAGGTCATGCCGCGCCTGCTCGTCGCCTTCCAGCACGATGGGGGCTTCAAACCGCGTTTTGAACTTTTTATAGGCATACAGATAGCCCGGCATCAGGAAATCAAAGATGGACCACAGCTCGCTGAGCCGATTCTCAATCGGCGTTCCCGTCAGCGCAAAGCGATGCTCCGCTTTCAGCGTTTTGACCGCCTTCGCCGCTTGAGAAGCGGCGTTTTTGATATACTGCGCCTCATCCAGAAAGACGTGCGTCAGCTCGATTCCGCGATAGGCCTCCACGTCGCGCTTGAGCTGGTCGTAGGAGGTCACCAAAACGCCGTCCTGCCACCCGGCTATCTGTCGGGCGCGCGTCGCCGCCGTACCCGTCAACGCCTGACAGGGCAGGCTCGGCGCAAACCGCGCCGCCTCGTTCTGCCAGTTGAATTGAAGCGACGCCGGGCAGACGATGAGCGCACGGACAGTCCGCCCCGCTTCCTTCTCCCGCAGAAAGAGCGACAGTGCCTGAACCGTTTTGCCCAAGCCCATGTCGTCAGCGAGAATGCCGCCAAAGCCCGCGTCGCTCAGCGCGCAGAGCCACGACAGCCCTGTCAGCTGATACGGACGCAATTCGGCTTGCAGCGTTTCGGGCTGCCGCGCCTGCGTCTTTTGCGCTTTGGTCAGGCGGGAAAGCCACTCGCGAAGTGCTTTGGGCGCATCCAGCGACACATCCTCCCGCCCCTCAAGTGCCTGTTCCAGATACATCGCACGGGAGAGCGGCACGCCGCCGCCCTGCATAAGCTCTTCCGCGCTCATGCCGACGCTGTCCGCAAGCTGATAGACCTGCGCCGCCTGTTCCAGCGCATCTCCGGAGAGGAACGTCCCGCTTTGAAGCCGCACATATTTTCGCTTCTGACGATAGGCGGCATAGGCGGCGTCCAAATCCGCCTGCGTCAGCCCGCCCAAATCGGCATGGACAAGCAGCTGCGTCCCCTGCCGCTTCATGCCGAAGGACAGCGCACGCCTTACGCTGATGTTCATCGCTGCCAGCCTGTCGGAAATCATCACCTCGCCGAATCGCTCCAAAGCATGCAGCTGTTCGGTCAGCAGGGCATACATCGCTTCTTCATCGCCGGCAAAGGCGTATTCTCCGTCGCCGACCTTCTCCGGAAAAAGCGATTCCACCCGAATTTCGATGCGCTTTTCCGCAAACGCATCGCGGCAGATATGGGGGTTCTCCTCGCCCGGACGCAGTCTGACTGCACCGTAATCCCATTCAATCCGGCAGGTCAAGCCGCCGCCCTCCGCGATGTCGATATAAAACCGCGCCTTCATCGCCATCGGTACGTGTTTTTTGACAACCTCGCGCCCCGAAACGATAGTCGCTCCGGACGGCGCGATGACCTGCGCGCAAATCGGCGCAAGCTGCTCTTCGCGCAGATTCAGACCGTCGGGATATTTCTCCGCAATGCTCAAAAGCCCCGCCGCACGCATATAATCTGCGTCAAACGCGCAGACAACCCGCTTGAGTTCAAACTTATATGCACCGGCCGCGCCCATGACGGTGTCTGCCGACTTGACGCGCAGTTTTGCGCCGTCCTCCGTCTTTTTCAGCGCAAGCGCAAGGGAGATTCGCCCCTCTTCCACCCGCGCCAATCGGCTGCCGCCTTCTTCATCGCGCAGCTCAATTTCCCGCCCGACGAGGATGCGCATCATATGATCGAGCGACGCCCCGCACAAGAGGATCTTGGAGCTGCTTCTGTATACCGTATTCTGCGTCATGAACATCACGCCGTGGACAATCGGCATATCCCGCGGATCAAACGCCAGACGATGATGGATGAACGCCAGCCCTTTTCCATAGGAAAAATATTCGCCCTTCAGGATGCGTCGGGTGAAATCCCACAGGTTGCGGACAACATACATTCTGCCGCGCCCGACCTTCAGCTCCATATCCACGCCGCCCATTTTAGGCGTAAGGACAGGCAGAAGGCGGATATCCTGTTTTTCCTCCCCCAGCTCCTGCGCACGCAGTGCCTCGCTGCCGCGCAGAAGCTCATCAATAAACAGCTCATCGCGTCTGCGCCTCTCTTCCTCCAGCGCTTTGCAGCGAAGCCGCGCCATCTCTTTTTCCCGTTCCCGGATTGCCGCAAGGATATCCAAGCCGCCGTGATTTTTCTCTGCCGCGTTAAACTCGTTCCAAGCCTCAAGTGCCAGCGTGGCGACATGTTTGCAGGCATACTCCGTCCTCTGATACGCCGGACAGGTGCAGAATCCGTTCGTCAGCTGACCGTCTTCCTCCTCCAGCCATGTCCGGTATACGCTCCCTGTCTGCCCCTGGATCCGACAGGAATAGCGAATCACGCCCGCGTTTTTCATCTCCGTGCGGACATCCCGAATGCGTCCTTCCCGAATGCACGCCGCCGCACGCCGCATCATGGCGTCATCCGAAATATCCTTGATTTCATCAAGCGTAAATATAGCCCATCACCCTCTCTTGACCCGATTATACCATACTTGCTTCCGCAGAGAAAAGCCGTTACAATAGGGAAAAAGGAGGTCTGCCGCCATGCGACTGTTTTATGGTCTGTCCCTGCCCGATTTCGTTTCGCGGGAAACCGCCCGCATCGCCCGTCAAAGCGAATCGCTCATAGCCGGACGCTATTCCGAGGTTTCCAACCACCATATCACGCTTGCCTTTCTGGGCGAAGTCCCGTCCGAACGGCTGAGCGACGCAGAGCGCATCCTGCAAAAGCACGCCGCCGCTTTTCCCGCCCCGACGCTTACGCTGGAGATTGCCGACTATTTCGGCAAGCCGGACAACGCCATCCTGATTCTGCGCGTCAAGAGCCTTCCCGCTCTCGATGCGCTCCATGACGCGCTGATTGCCGACTGCGCCCAAAGCGGGCTGAGCGTCGATTTCGGACCTTTTTCTCCGCATATCACCCTCGCCCGCCACGCCAAAACCTCGCCGCAGACGCTCGCCGCGCTGACACCCGCGCCGCTTTCCTTTTCACCCGAATGTGCGCATGTCTATGTAAGTGCCCGTGATGAGCAGGACATTCTGCGCTATACGCCGCTGTTTTCCGCGCCCTTTCGCAAAAGCTGAACCTTTGGCATATACAGGCGGAAATCTATGCAGATTGAGCGACTTGCCCTCTGATTGTTTCAATAAAATGTGGGTTTATTAAAATCCGCTTGACAAATGTTACAAGTCGTAATAAAATAGTCACATACTTGAAATGAAAGGAGACGCATGCCCAAATGAGATTCCGTGCGTCGAACAAAAGATGGATTTCAGCCCTTGCGGCTGCTGTCATGGTGTGCGTCTGCGTCACCGCCTCAGCGCAGAGCTACCGCCTTGGCGATGAGGCAGATGAAATTGCAACCATTCAAACCGCGCTCAAGCAGCTCAAGCTGTACAGCGCCGGCATCACCGGTCACTACGGTGAAAAAACCGAAACCGCCGTCAAGAAATTCCAGAAGAAATACGCACTTGAGGACAACGGCGTCGTCGATGAAGCGACGCGCGCTGCGCTGTATGAAGCAGCCGGCATCACCTATACCGCCGGTTCTTCTTCCTCCTCCGGTGCTTCTTCCTCTAATTCTTCCGTTTCTTCCTCTGGCGGAACGACCCTGCGCTACGATATGCGCAGCGACGCGGTGCTCAAGCTCCAGCAGGATTTGAGCAAGCTCGGCTATTATTCCGGTACAATCAGCGGTCACTTCGGCAGCAAGACCGAAGCCGCCGTCATGAGCTTCCAGAAGGCGAACGGGCTTTCCGCCGACGGCATCGCGGGCAGCAAAACGCTCGCCAAGATCGCCACGGCACTGGGCAATTCTTCTTCGAGCAGCAGTTCTTCGAATAGCAGCTCCTCGAACAGTTCCTCGTCGTCCTCTTCTTCCCTGCTCAAGCAGGGCACGAAGTCCGAAGCCGTGCGCACACTCCAGCAGAACCTCAAAACGCTGGGCTATTATACCGGCTCCGTTACCGGCAATTTCGGTCCGCTGACCAAAGAAGCCGTTTACAGCTTCCAGAAGGCGAACGGGCTTTCCGCCGACGGCGTTGCGGGCGAAAAGACGCTTGCCGCCATCAGCAGCAAATTGAAGGGCGGAAGCTCCTCCGGCAGCAGCAACAACAGCTCTTCGAGCAGTTCTTCCAGCAGCAACAGCAGTTCTTCTTCCACTTCTTCCCTGCTCAATACCTCCATCACCCTTCAGCAGGGCACCAAGAATGACGAAGTCCTCAAGCTGCAAAACATGCTGACCTCGCTGGGCTTCTATACCGGCAACAAAACCGGAAACTTCGGCGAAAAGACCGCCGATGCGGTCATCGCTTATCAGAAGTCTAAGGGATTGACGGCGGACGGCATCGCGGGCAAAAAGACCCTCGCCGCCATCAACGCCGATTATTCCGGCAGCAGCGTCATCGGCAACAACAACGGCAATGCCAACGCGCCGACTCCGAGCATGGCGAACAACGTCATCTATGAGAACTTCTATAACTGGCGCCGCAACTACGCCAACGGCGAATACTGCACCGTATACGACTTCTCCACCGGCTACTCCTGGAAGCTGCGCATCATGACCAAGGACGCGCACATGGACGCCGAACCGGCGACCGCCGAGGATACCGCCATCATGCTCAAGGCGTTCGGCAACAAGACGACGTGGACGCCGAAAGCCGTATGGGTCACCTTCTCCGACGGCAAGACCTACATCGGCTCGACCCACGACGTGCCGCACTCCCCGCAGCACCTGACCAGCAACAACTTCGCCGGTCACCTCTGCGTACACTTCCCGATCCCGATGAGCAAGGCAGAGAGCATCGGCTCCTACGCCGTCAGCCATCAGGAAGCCATCAACGAAGGCTGGGAAATGACACAGAAGCTCAAGTATTGATAAAAACCCGCTCCTCTTTCCGAGGGGCGGGTCTTTTATCGTCTATTACACTTTCAGCGTTCTCAGATATGCCTTTCGTTCCTGTGGAACGCGATAGCTCTCGATTGCTTTTTGAATCGTCTTATTATGCGTCCAGCGGTCAAACCGCGGCTGCTGCAAATACGGAATGGAAGCGTCCCACTGCTTTGCCAGCGCGGTGGCGAAAAACCACGCGATCATCATCCGGACGTAGTATTCTTCCGAATGGACGCCAGCGGGAAGCTCCAGATATTCGGGCTGAAAGTCTGCATCCAGAAACCACGTCATCAGCATCTCCATGCCGAAGCGGCAGGTGTAGGGATGCGCTGAAGCTATCCAGCGGCGGATGTGATTGAGCAGGTCGGGTTTGTTTTTTGAAAGCGCCTTAGGGGAAAGGATATCGCAGACCGCCCAGTTATCGACGTAAGGCAGAAACGCGTCGATTTCCTGAACGCAGGCTTCGTAATCGCGTTTTTCGCAGATGAGCAGCGCATGCAGGATGTTTTCGTCATAATAGGTATGCGGAACAGCCGCCATGAACGCCTGCGCGGCATCTTCCTTTGCCATCTGTTTGGCGAGCCTACGCATATTGGGCATGCGCACGCCGATGAACCGCTCCCGCGGGATATTCGGGACGAGTCCGCTCTGAAAATCCGCGTATCCGGTATCCTGCAAGGCGTAAAGCTGTTCCAGGATGCTCATATCCGATGATCCTCAATCGCCTTGCCGTAACTGATTTCAACCTTTTGGGCAAACGCCTCCGTACCGAACGGCTTGGCGTAATCGGCAGCAGTCTCGGCAATGCGCCGTCCTTCGTCGCCAAACGCGCGAACCAGTGCCGCCAGCAGCTCCTCGTCACTATCCCCCGAAAGGATGCCGCTCACGCCGTCCTCAATGACGCCGTTCAAACAGGGGTCGTTGACCGCGCAGACGCACAGACCGGAAGCCATCGCCTCCACATAGGTCAGCCCCTGCGTTTCCGAATGGGACGCGCTGCAAAACACGTCGCCCATCGCATAGTATCGGTCAATCTTCTCCCATGGCTTGGGTCCCACGAGCGTCACCGAATCGGAAACGCCCAGCTCCTCCGCCATGCGCCGCAAATCCTCCCGAAGCGGGCCTTCTCCAACGATGGCGAAATGCACATCCGGACAAACCTCCAGCAGCTTGGGGAACACGCGCATAATCTGATCGAGGTTCTTCTCCCGCGCGATGCGCCCGATGTTGAGCAGCAGCCGTTTATCCTCCGGCAGACCGCATTCGCGTCGGGCATCCATGCGCTCCTGATGGTCGTGACGTTCGGGCGAAAAGCGGGCGATATCCATGCCGCTGGGAATGACGTCAATCGGCGCATCCACGCCGTATCTGCGCAGAAGGTCAAGCGTCTTTTCCGTCGGGGTGATGACGCGGTCAACCCGATTGCACCACCACTGGGAATACTTGCGCGTAATCCTGCGCACCGTGTCATCCGCTACGCCATGAGTCAGATAATAGGTATAATCCTCCCAGATGGTGTGATAGGTATGAACGATTGCGCAGCCGAGCGTATCGGCGACGTAACGCCCGAAATAGCCCATCACAAATTCGCTGTTGGTATGAACGACGTCAAAGTCGATGCTGGTCGCTTCCTGCGAGATATTCGGCGTCGGGATGGCGATGTTTCGGTCTTTAAGCGCGACAAAGGGCTTGCTGGTCAGGTAGTGAATATTCTCCCGCTGATTATCCTCCCATCCCTTGCACTTCGGCGCAAAGACATGGACTTCATGCCCTCGTTTGGTCAATTCGCGCTCAAGCGTCAGGCAGGACGTCGCCACGCCGTTGATCTCGGGATAAAATGTATCCGTAAACAGGCCAATCTTCATGGTCTTTCTCCTTTTGCTTTGCTGCCGGACGTTATTCCGGTGAATCAGACGGTTTTCGTTTTATTATATCATATCTTCCTGTATAGAGCCATATCTAACATCGTTCAAGTCCTTCAGAACGCATTTTCCATATAGGAAATCCTCCTGCTTTCACTTGCAAAATCCCTCTGTTTGTGATAGCATCATAGCAGGAAACGGGCGGGTGTGTTTTGAATTTATGCAAAACAGCATCCGCCCGATGCACGAAGCAAGAGAAAGTGAGGAATCGCTTTGCATAAAGAGATGACGACAATCGCGGACGTCGCGCTGCCCATTGAAGAACGATGGGGCATCAAACGCTGCCGCTATGCCACGGAGGGCGCATCCGCCGGACGTGTCTGTATCGCAACCGGCACGCATGGCGACGAAATGATGGGTCAGCTCATCGTCTACCGCATTGAACAGCGCATAGCCGCCAACCCGAATGCACTCAACGGCGTGGTGGATTTCTATCCGATGCTCAACCCGCTCGGTCTGGATATTGCCCACCGCATGGTTCCCTCCGCTACGCGGCTGGATATGAACCGCGCTTTCCCCGGTTCTCCGGACGGTACGCCGCTTGAATACCTGTGCTGGCAGATTATTCAGGATATGTCCGGCGCGGATCTCGTTCTGGATATCCACGCCAGCGCGCGCAACAAGAGCGAGCTTTACGAGGTTCGCGTCAGCGCGAAGGACGCCGACAGGCTGATTCCCCGAGTCCGCGCCCTGCGCCCTCAGCTCATCTGGGTCTATCCGGACAAGGGCTCCTTCTCCGCGTCGCTGACGGGCGCGCTCTGCGACGCCGGAACGGACGCAGTCATTTTGGAGGCAGACGAACGCCGCCGCATGCCGCAGGAGATTGCCGAGATGGTCGTCGAGGGGATCTTCTGCAAGCTCAGGGAAATGGGCATCTGGACAGGCGAGGCGCAGAACGCCCCCACGCAGAGCGAAGCCATCCCGACCGTCCTCTCTCAGGAGGATGTCTGCCGCGTCGCCTGCGAATATCCGGGCGTCTATGTGCCGGAGGATTTCCTCGGCACGCATGTTCAGGCAGGTCAGGTGCTGGGTACGGTCATCGACGCGCTGGAAGGCGTCGCCCGCGAGGAAATCAAGGCTCCCTGCGACGGGCTTGTATTCAGCCAGAGAAGCTATTCGGCAGTTTATCCGGGCACGCTCATCGCGCGCATCAGAAAGGAGCAGGCATGAAAAAGGATATCCTGTTCACCGTTTCGTCCTACTTTCGGGATGACATGAACATCATGGCGTATCGCTTTGGCAAGGGCGAAAAGACCTGCGCCGTCGTCGGTGCGCTGCGCGGCGACGAGGTGCAGCAGCTGTATGTCTGCGCACGGCTGGTCTCCTTCCTGCGCGAGGTCGAAAAGACGGGCGGCATTCAGCCCGGAAAAAGCGTGATGGTCGTTCCGACCGCCATCGGCGCATCCATGAACGAAGGCTCCCGCCTGTGGGAACCGGAAAATATGGATATCAACCGCCGTTTCCCCGGCGATCCCACCGGCTCGACGACCGAGCGAATCGCCGGTGCGCTGCTCGAACGGCTCAAGAATTACCGCTATGGCGTGCAGCTGACCAGCTTCTATCAGCCCGGCTCGTTCATTCCGCATGTGCGCATGATGGACACCGGCAGGCAAAACCCTGAGCTGGGCTGCGAGTTCGGTCTTCCCTATGTCTATGTGCGCGCCCCGCGCAACTATGACCAGACGACCCTCAACTATGCGTGGCAGCTCTGCGGCACGCAGGCCTATTCTCTTTACGCCGGCAAGACCCGCGAAATCGACGAAGCTGCCGCCGACCAGACGCTCCGCTCCATCATCCGCTTCCTCAACAGCCGCGGTGTCATCCGAAGCGAAACCGCACCCGGTCATTCCTCAACCATCATCACCAACGAGGACATGACCTCTGTTTCCGCGACCAGCGCGGGGCTTCTGCGTCGGGTCAAGTTCGCGGGAGCGCATGTCCGCCGTGGGGAGCAGCTCGCCTTCGTCATCAATCCCTGCGACGGCTCTGTCCGCGAAGTGCTGAAAACCCCCGTGACGGGGATGCTCTTCTTCATGCAGGACGGACCCTTCGTTACAGAGCACAGTCCTGTTTTTCAGGTTCTTGCCGGAGCATAAAGCTATGAAAAAAACACCTCCCGGTTTTACCCGAACACTTCTTTCCATCGCCATTCCCGTTACGCTGCAAAACCTGCTGGCGTCCTCCTTTACGCTGATTGACACGCTGATGATCGGCGTATTGGGCGATATGCCGCTGGCAGCGGTCGGCATGGCGGGAAAATGGACGTGGTTTTTAACCATCGTCTTTTTTGGCTTTGCAAGCGGCGCGTCCGTGTTCATCGCGCAGTATTACGGTGCGGACGATACCGCGGGCATCCATCGGACATACGGCTTGATGACCGTCGGCACGCAGATTGCGTCCGCGCTGTTCATGCTCATCGCTCTGCTGTTTCCGGAGGCGGTCGTCCGCCTGTTCTCCTCCGATGCGGAAACGATTGCGCTGGGCGCGTCCTATCTGCGCATCATCGCCATCAGCTACCCGTTCCTCGCGCTGACGCGCGGCGGCGGCACACTGCTGCAAAGCACGGGCAACGTCATAATACCGTTTGCCGGATCGCTGGTCTCCGTTGCGGTAAACGTCATCCTCAACGCGCTGCTCATCTTCGGTCTGTGCGGCTTCCCCGCGCTGGGCGTACAGGGCGCGGCGATTGCATCGCTGATTTCCGCCATCGTCAACGCGCTGGTCGTTTACGGCGCAGGACTGGCGAAAAAGACGCTTCTGCGGACGGGTTTGAGCGCGCTGCGCGGCATCACCGGCAGCTTCATCCGCGATTTTGCCGTCGTCAGCACGCCTGCAATGCTCAACGAAACCATGTGGGCATTGGGTAACCTGATGTACAGCTCGGTCTACGGTCACATGGGAACCGGTGCGTATGCGTCCATTACGGTTGTCCGCACGATTGAAGAGCTGATGAGCGTCGCGGTCATGGGGCTTTGCTCCTCCTGCGCGGTGATGATTGGCGGCTATATCGGCAGGGGCGATATTCCGCTGGCAAAGCTCTGCGCCCGCCGCCACGTCGAGCTGGTCATCGGCATTTCCGTTGTGTCCGGCGCGGCGATGCTGCTGCTTCGCGAGCCGCTGCTCTCGCTCTTCGGCATATCGCAGGCGGTTCGCGAGGATGCGCTCTCCGTGCTGACCATTTACGCCTTTGAGATGACACTGCGCAACATTCCGGCCATACTCGTCATGGGTGTTTTCCGCGCAGGCGGCGATACGCGCTATGGGCTGGTGATTGACTGCATCACGCTGTATCTCATCGGTCTGCCCGTGACAGCGGCGGCGGGTCTTGTTTTCCGCCTGAGCGTGCCGATGACGTATCTCATCATGTATTTGTCCGAAGACGTTTTCAAGTGCATCGCCTACATCACGCACATGCGTTCCGGCAAATGGATACGCCCGGTGATTTAAGGACATCGGTGTTTTGATTATCATCAGACAGGAGCATCGCCATGAAAGACAACAAAGAAACGCTCTCTGCCTTTGAGGAAAAGGCAGCCCCCAAGCGCGGCGCACTGCGTGAATTTGCCGCGTTCTACAAGCCGCACATGGGCATGTTCCTGCTGGACATGCTCTGTGCGCTCATCATCGCGCTGGTGGATATCACCTTCCCCGTCGTGACGCGCAAGGTGCTTTACGATTATATTCCCAATCAGGCTCTGCGCACGTTCATCCTCATGATGCTTGCGATGCTGGGTCTGTTCATCCTGCGCACGCTTGCCCAATGGATTGTCACCTATCTGGGACACCTGACGGGCGTTCACATCGAGGCGGATATGCGCGCGGCAATCTTTGCGCATATGCAGAAGCTGGGCTTCAGCTTCTACGACAAGAATCGAACGGGTCTGCTCATGTCCCGCGTGACGACGGATTTGTTTGACATCACCGAGCTGGCGCACCACGGTCCCGAAGATTTGTTCATATCGCTGGTCACGCTGACCGGTTCGTTCATCATCCTCTGGCGAATCCAGAAAACGCTTGCTCTCGTGTTGATGATTGCCGTGCCGCTGATTGTCATCTTCGTCGCCACGCGCCGCCGCAACATGATGAAGGTTTCCCGCGAGGTCAAACGCCGCACGGCGGGCATTAACGCGGAAATTGAAAGCTCGATTTCCGGCATCCGCGTCGCCAAGGCTTTTGGCAATGAGGATGAAGAAATCGACAAGTTCTCCCACTGCACCAACGAGTATGTCGGCGCAAAGCAGGGCTATTACCGCGTGATGGCGGGCTTCTTCTCTGGTACAGAGCTTATGATGAACCTGATGAGCCTGTCGGTCATCTGCGTCGGCAGCTACCTCATCATGAAAAACAAGATGGATATCGCCACGCTGGTCACGTTCAACATGTATGTCGCCAGCGTACAAAGCCCGATTCGCAAGCTGACGCAGTTCACCGAGCAGTTCACGCAGGGCATGGCGGGCTTCCAGCGTTTCCGCGCCATCATGCACGAGGATCCGGACATCGTCGATGCGCCGGACGCCGTCTCGCTTGACCATGTAGACGGCGATATCGAGTTCAAGGATGTATCCTTTGCCTATGACGAAGGTAAGGGCGACGTGCTTTCCCACATCAACCTGCATATCAAGCCCGGCGAAATGCTGGCGCTGGTCGGTCAGAGCGGCGGCGGCAAATCGACGCTCTGTCAGCTCATTCCGCGCTTCTACGAAATCTCCTCCGGCAGCATTGCGCTCGACGGCACGGATATCCGAAAGATTAAGCTCGCCGACCTGCGCAGCAACATCGGCATCGTTCAGCAGGATGTTTTCCTCTTTGCCGGTACGATTCTGGACAACATTCGATACGGCAGACCGTCCGCAACGATGGAAGAAGTCGTCGAAGCGGCAAAGATGGCGGAGATTCACGACGACATCATGGCGATGCCGGACGGCTACGAAACCATCGTCGGCGAGCGCGGCATCATGCTCTCCGGCGGACAGAAGCAGCGCGTTTCCATCGCGCGCATCTTCCTGAAAAATCCGCGCGTGCTGATTCTCGACGAAGCGACGAGCGCACTGGATACGGCGACCGAGCGCAAGATTCAAGCGGCGTTTGATCGTCTGGCGAAGGGACGCACAACGCTGGTCATCGCGCACCGTCTTTCCACCATCAAGAACGCGGATGAAATCGTCGTGGTCGGCGAACACGGGATTCTTGAAAAAGGCACGCATGCGCAGCTGGTCAGGCAGGGCGGCATTTACGCCGAGCTTGCTGCCGGCGCAAGTCTGAGCGGAGAAACCATGGAATAAGCGGGCTGAGCCCGCCTTCACTTCCGCCGCAGTCCGCCACACATCAAAGTCTTGCTCACGCGGGCGTTTTCGTGCAAAATCTCATGGGTTAAAGCGGGCTGAGCCTGCCCTCACTTCCGCCGCAGTCCGCAAGATTTGAAAGCCTTGCTCACGCGGGCGATTTTATGCAATTTCCTATACGTTGACAAAAAAACCGTCCATCCGCACGCTTTCCGGATAACCGCCGGAAAACGCCGCTCGGATGGACGGTTCTTTCTTACATTGCAGTTTAGCGTTTAACATGCTATAATGAACTTATCAGATTATCGCTCGCTATAAAAGGAGATACGCCTATGGCAACCATGAAGGATATCGCTAATCGCGTCGGCGTCAGCCTGACAACGGTTTCAAATGTCGTCCACGGCAACTATGAGCGTGTTTCCCCGCAGACCGTTCAGAAAATTCTGGATGCCATTCAGGAGCTTCACTATGTTCCCAATATGTCTGCCCGCGCGCTGGTCAGCCATTCCTCCCGCATCATCGCCTTTGTCGATACCCACAGCCCGCAGGAAACCTACGCGGGAAACGGCTTCGCGGGCGTGCTGCTCTCCGGACTTGAGGGCGTCGTGACCGACCACGGGTATTTCCTGATGATGCGCCGCGGAACAGACGAGGACGTGCTTCGCCTGATGCTCAACAACTGGAATCCGGACGGCGTGATTTTCAAAGATCGCGTGCCGCAGAGTCTGGTCGATTTCGTCAAAAAGCAGGGCAAGCCCTGCGTAACCATCAACACCTATCTGGAGGACCCGACGCTGATTCAGGTTCGCGCCGAGGACCGCAAGGGCGGTTATCTCGCCGCGCAGCACCTGCTCTCCCTCGGACATCGGGATATTCTGTTCATCGGTGCGGTTCACCGCGGCTTCATGAACAACGATCAGCGTTATATGGGCTACTGCGACGCGCTGCGCGAAGCGGGCATCACGCCACGACCGGATTTTCTCATCAACAATCTTCACCCCTTCAACGCAGAACGAGGCATTGCGCTGGGGCGTCAGCTCGCCGCGCGGAAGGATTTTACCGGCATCTGTGTCAGCGGCGACCAATATGCCGCCTCCATTATGGCAGGTCTGCGCGAAGGCGGCGCACGCATTCCAGAAGATGTTTCCATCGTCGGGTTTGACGATGTGGATATTGCGCGCATGACCTATCCGCCGCTGACGACCATCCATCAGGACGGCATCGCAAAGGGACGCCGCGCGGCAGAGGCGGTCTTTGATTTGATTGCCGGACAATCGCCAGAACCAAAGGATTTCAACCTGCCTGTGCATCTTGTGGTTAGGGGAACGACCGGTGCGCCGCCCCAGACCCCGTCAGGGAACTGAGTTTCCTGCATCTTTCATATTCTTTCTTTACCACGTTGCAGAACCAAAGGCTGATAAACCAAAAGCAACTTGCAGAGGATCGAAATTCTGCAAGTTGCTTTTTTGTACAAACACTCAATTCTGCCATGTATCACGCAGTGATACATGAATCGGGCAATCCAGGAACCTCAGGTTCTTGGTGGGGTTTGGGGCAAAGCCCCAACCGTAACCCCTCGTTCTCTTAATCCTGCACCAGGCTGCCCGCCGCTTCCGCTTCCTCCAGCTCGTGCATGTACTTGTAGACCGTGTAGCGCGAAACATTCAAACGCTCGGCGACGATTGCTACCGATTTCTGATAGGTGAACGCCCGCCGCTTGTAGAGCATGCGGATGATGCGCATGCGGTCGGTCTTTTTCATCGCGTCCGGCTCCTTGCCGACAGCACTGATGCACTCGCGCAAAAGCTCCTCCAGCTGGCTTCTGGCGTCCTGCATGAGCGTCTGCTGAAGCTCGCCGCTGGTCGCCGTCAATTCGCTGATCATCTGTCCGGCACGCACCATATTCGTGATGTCCATATTGATGCCCAGCGCGAAGTGATAATCCTCGCCGACGATGTTGAAGGTCGTGCTTTTGAGCGTCCGCCCGTCGCGGGAAAGCACCAGCTGATTGATGTAATCCTTATTCTGATAGATGCTTTCGTCGTAATCGCCGATATCGCCGAAGATATCCGCCGTCGAGCCGACCTCGCGCCCCATCACCGTGCCGTTGAAAATCGCCAGAATCGGATGCCCCGGCCTCGTCATGTCGTGTACGATGGTT
>URJN01000001.1 GCA_900548125.1 uncultured Eubacteriales bacterium | reverse complement strand
CTTTTTTGAAATGTTTGGTTTAAGTTTGACAGCTCCGTTTTTTTGACGATGTATATCATCCTGCATGACAAATCAACCGCGGAAAACAGGTTTTTGCGCAGGAACTCTTGCGCGGGGGACATAAAGCGGGTATCATAGATCATAGAAAGATAGGGTGGTTTCGATACCCGCTTTTGCTGTATTTTCTTACCGATGATGGATGAATCATGGAGGGGCATTATGTTCTGGTATTACGATCCGACGTATTGGATGGTTTTGATTGGCGCACTGATCGCGCTGTATGCGCAGTTCCGCGTGTCCGCGGCGTATTCGAAATGGAGCAAGGTTCCTTCCTCTACGCATATGACGGGTGCGCAGATCGCCAGACAGATTCTGGACGGAAACGGCTGTCAGAATGTCCGTATTGAAGCCATAAGCGGCAAGCTGACCGACCATTATGATCCGGAAAACGGCGTACTCCGCCTGTCCAGCGAGGTCTACAGCTCGACATCTATCGCCGCGCTCGGCGTTGCGGCGCATGAGGCGGGACATGCCATTCAGGACGCGCAGAGCTATGCGCCGCTGCGCATCCGTTCGACGCTTGTGCCGATTGCGAATATCGGTTCCGGCGCGGCGATTCCGCTGTTTATGCTGGGCTTGATCTTCTCCTGGCAGCCGCTGGTTGAAATCGGTATTCTCTGCTTTGCGCTGGCGGTGCTGTTCTATGTGGTGACGCTGCCGGTGGAATTCAACGCATCCGGACGCGCGGTCGCCGTGCTTTCCGAAAGCTATCTGCCGGAGGAAGAAGTCAGGGGCGTGAAGGCGGTGCTTTCCGCCGCTGCGCTGACGTATGTTGCCGCTGCGCTTCAGGCACTTTTGCAGCTGCTGCGTCTGATTCTTCTTTCGAGCAACAACCGCCGCAGGGACTGATGAATCGCCCGACGGCATGAATTCAAAAGAAAGGATGCCGCCGCTATGTCGTATTCATCTCAGACGAAGGAAGAGCTTTGCCGGCTTGAGCCGGACAGCGTATGCTGTCTGCTTGCGGAGCTGAGCGGCATTGTATCGGCTGCCGGCTCGGTCATCTATCGCGGCGGCGGCGAAAAGAGGCTGTCCATCGAAACGGAGAACAATGCTGTTGCGCGGCGCACGTTCCGCCTGCTGCGCGACGTCTTTGACGTTCAGCCGGAGCTGGTTACGCTCAGGCGCTCACGGCTGGGCGGCAGAAACGCCTACCGCGTCGAAATCAGCGGAAGCGAAGCGTCGTTTGTGCTGGAAGGATGCGGAATCGAGGTCGGACAGCGGCGCGGCGTCCCGCGGGAGATCACGGTGCGCAAATGCTGCCGGATGTCGTTCCTGCGCGGAGTGTTTCTGGCGTGCGGCTCGGTGACCGACCCGGAGAAGGAATATCATCTGGAGTTTGTGCTGGAGGATGAATCCTTCGCGGCGGCACTGCAAAGGCTGATTGCCCGCTTTTCGCTGAACGCGCATCTGGCAAAGCGACGCTCGATGACGCTGGTCTACCTCAAAGGGCAGAGCGAAATCACGGATATGCTCAGCATATTCGGCGCGCAGAGCGCGAGGTTCGCCATGGAGGACGCATACATCCGCAAGGAGCTGCGCAACAACGCCAACCGCGCCGTCAACTGCGACAGTGCCAACGTGCAGCGCGCGGTGACGGCGGCGTCGCGGCAGATGCAGGCGATTGAGCGCGTGATGGCTGCATACGGAAAGGAAAGCCTGCCGCCTGCCCTGCGGGAAACGGCGGAAAAACGGCTGATGTATCCGGAGATGTCCTTGGAAGAACTGGGGCAGATGTGCGAGCCGCCGATTGGAAAGAGCGGCATCAACCACAGGCTGCGCAAGCTGGAAGCGATGGCACAGGAGCTTGAAGAAAAGGAACCGGCAGAGGCTGCCGTGAGAGGAGAAGCCCATGGAGCTGACGATTAAAATTTCCATCCCTGAAAATATGATGACCAAACAGGCGGCGCAGATTGCCAACCGAATGAACGATTATTCCTGCCGGATTCTGCTCAGGCGGCAGAATGTAACGGTCAATGCCAAATCGCTGATGGGCGTGCTTTCCGCAGGGCTGAGCGACGGACAGGCTGTGACCATCGTTGCGGAGGGCGAGGACGAGGCACAGGCGGTCTGCGAATTGAGCCGGATGCTGGGCGCATAATCGTTCTTGACAGAAACCCGATTTTTGCTTATAATGTCGATGATAATAGGCGATGACGGGGAAAGCCGGGCTGTTTCGTCCTCAAGAGAGTGCGGTCGGATGCTGAGAGACTGCGCAGGAAGAACGCCCATCGCTCCGAACCCCAGCAGCTGCGACGCTAAGAACGCCGCCGTATGCCCGCGATAAGGGCTTGAGCAGGGCGTCATGAGGACGCCAAACCGGGTGGTACCGCGAAGCAATGCGCTTCGTCCCAGTGATGGGACGGGGCGTTTTTTGTTCCCCCCAGCCCTCTCAGTCACTTCGTGACAGCTCCCCCAGAGGGGGAGCCGAGACTTGCCTCGCCCTTTGGGAGAGGTGGATGCCGCAGGCAGACGGAGAGGACATAACACGAATAAAGTGAGGAAAAAGTCATGGCGAAGAAAAGTCAGCAGGAATTTGTTCAGCACATCACCCCGCGTGACGTGGATTTCTCCCAGTGGTATACCGACGTTGTGCGTCTGGCGGATCTGATGGATTACACCCCCGTCCGCGGCTGCATGGCAATCAAGCCCTACGGCTACGGCATTTGGGAGCTGATTCAGCAGCAGCTCGACGCGGAGTTCAAGCGCACCGGTCATCAGAACGTGTCCATGCCGATGCTCATTCCGGAGAGCCTTCTTCTGAAGGAAGCCGACCACGTTGAAGGCTTTGCGCCGGAGGTGGCGTGGGTCACGCAGGGCGGCACAGAGCCGTTGACCGAGCGTCTGGCTGTCCGCCCGACGAGCGAAACGATTTTCTGCACGATGTACGCCAAGTGGGTGCAGAGCTGGCGCGATCTGCCGCTCAAATACAACCAGTGGTGCTCCGTCATGCGCTGGGAAAAGACGACCCGTCCGTTCCTGCGCACCGCCGAGTTCCTCTGGCAGGAGGGTCACACGGTTCACGCGACCGCCGAGGAAGCGGAAGAAGAGACGATGCAGATGTTGCACGTTTACCGCGATTTCTGCGAGCAGAATCTGGCGATTCCGGTCTACTGCGGACAGAAGAGCGAGAAGGAAAAGTTTGCCGGTGCGCGCGCGACGTATTCCGTCGAGGCGATGATGCAGGACGGCAAGGCACTCCAGAGCGGCACGAGCCACAACTTCGGCACGAATTTCTCCGAGCCGTTTGAAATCAAGTACCTCGACAAGGACGGCACGCAGAAGTATGCGCATGAAACCAGCTGGGGCGTCAGCACCCGTCTGATTGGTGCCATCATCATGACCCACGGCGACGAGCGCGGACTCAAGCTCCCGCCGAAAATCGCTCCGATTCAGGTCGTCGTTGTGCCGGTTGCCGCGCACAAGGAAGGCGTTCTGGAAGGCGCGAAGGCGGTTGCGGACAAGCTGACTGCCGCTGGTCTGCGCGTCAAGTTCGATGACCGCGACAACGTGACGCCGGGCTGGAAGTTCAACGAGTGGGAGCTGAAGGGCGTGCCGGTGCGCGTGGAAATCGGTCCGCGTGACCTCGCCGAGGGCAAGGTCATGAGCGTGCGCCGCGATACCTTTGAAAAGGCACCGTTGGACATCGAGGGCTTGGAAGGCGAAATCAAGGCGATGCTCGATGCGGTTCAGAACAACATGTTCGAAATCGCCCGCACGTTCCGCGATGAGCATACCGCCGATGTTCACAACATGGAAGAACTGGAGAAGCAGGTCAACGGCGGCTACGCCAAGGCGATGTGGTGCGGTGAGCAGACCTGCGAGGACGAAATCAAAAATCGTTTCGGCGCGTCCTCCCGCTGCATGCCGTTTGACCAGACGCCGATCGGCGAGACCTGCGTCTGCTGCGGCAAGCCTGCCAAGAAGGTCATCTATTTCGCCAAGGCCTATTGATGAATCCATCGGTATAACAAACGGGGCTGTTGCGCAAAGACGTCCTCTCCGGCTCTTTGAGTCGGAGAGAGGACAGGCAACAGCCCTGTTTCAATACCGAGCCATGACGATGGCAAGGGGAATCGAAAGAAGGAGGAGAGCAAAACGTGTTTGACAAACTCAGAAAGAGCATCGTGGACGCGGTGCAGGAGGGACAGCTCAAGCTGGGCTATCGAAGCGAAACGATTCGGCTGTATTATCCGCTTGCTTCCCTTTGCCTGCTGACGGAAAAAGAGATGAGCGCGGAAGATATGACCGCTGCGCTGGAAAAATTCGCAGGAGAGAACGAACGGGAACTGGGCAGAATCGAGGTCAGCCGCAAGGGAGAACGATTCTGTCTTGCCGTGCCGCCGCAGGGCGCGCAGTGGGTGCATGAGCATACCAATCCGAACGGTTTCCTCGCAGATTTCATCCGCACAATCGGGCGGCATGGCTGCACGATGGAGGAATTGCTGGCGCAGTTTCACAAGCACTCCGACCATGTGCGGGTGGAAGAACTGCACAACGGGGAGTTTGACTGGCTCATCGAGTTTGAGGACGGCGAACCGGATGAATATCGCTACTGCATCGCCGACGAGGGCGGACATTTGACCTATCACCGCTTTACGCGGGAGGATTACGAGGCATTTGGATTCTAAATGAAGAAGGGGCTGCATATGCAGCCCCTTCTTCATTCATACACGGGAAATCACGCAACCCTGTCCGCGCCGGCAAAACTTCGATGTCTTGCCGGCTTTGGCGAACACGGGATTAAATCAACATGCCAATCAGATGGACGATGAACGCGGCAACCCACGCGATGGCGCATTGATAGAGAATGACGCCAATCGCCCAGCGCGCACCCAGCTCACGACGGATGGAAGCGACGGCGGCGATGCACGGCGTATACAGCAGGGAGAACACCAGCAGCGACAGGGCGGAGAGCGGCGTCAGCGCGGAAAGAAGCTCTGCCGTGCTGCCAAAGAGGATGGTCAGCGTGGAAACGACGCTTTCCTTTGCCATGAAGCCGGTCAGCAGGGCGGTGGATATGCGCCAGTCGCCAAAGCCGAGCGGACGGAACAGCGGCGCGATGCCGCCCGCCATCAGCGCGAGCAGGCTGTTCTTGGAATCCGTCACGACGTTCAGACGCATATCAAACGTTTGCAGGAACCAGACGACAATGGTTGCGGCAAAGATGACCGTAAAGGCACGCTGGAGGAAATCCTTCGATTTTTCCCAGAGCAGCTGACAGACATTCTTTGCGCCCGGCATGCGGTAATTCGGCAGCTCCATGACGAAGGGAACGGGTTCGCCGGAGAAGATGGTTTTGCGCATCAGCAGCGCGTGGAGAATACCCATCAGGATGCCCAGCAGATAAAGCCCAGCCATGACCCACATGGCGTGCTTCGGGAAGAACACGGCACTGAAGAATGCGTAAATCGGGAGCTTAGCCGAGCAGCTCATGAACGGGGTGAGCAGAATCGTCATCTTACGGTCGCGCTCGGAGGGCAGGGTGCGGGTCGCCATGACGCCCGGAACGGTGCAGCCAAAGCCGATGAGCATCGGGACGATGCTTCTGCCGGAAAGACCGATATGGCGCAGCGGCTTATCCATGACGAATGCGACACGCGCCATGTAGCCGCTGTCCTCAAGCATGGAGAGGAAGAAGAACAGGGTCACGATAAACGGCAGGAAGCTCAGCACGCTGCCCACGCCGGTGAATATGCCGTCGATAATCAGCGAGCGCAGTACGCCGGAGTAGCCGGCAGAGACCAGCAGGTGATCGACCAGCTCTGTCAGCGCACCGATGCCCTGCTCCAGCAAATCGGACAGGAAGCTGCCGATGACGTTGAAGGTCAGGAAGAACACGGAGAGCATGATGAGAATGAACATCGGAATCGCGGTGTGTCTGCCGGTCAGCAGGCGGTCTGCTTTGACGCTGCGCTCATGCTCGCGGCTCTCGTGCGGTCGGGTGACGGTCGCGTCGCAGACCTTTTCGATGAAGGAAAAGCGCATGTCCGCGATGGCGGCGGCGCGATCCAGCCCGCGCTCCTGCTCCATCTGAACGATGATATGCTCAAGCATATCCTTTTCGTTTTCAGAGAGATTCAGCTGGCTGAGAATGAGCTGATCGCCCTCTGCCAGCTTGCTGGCGGCGAAACGGACGGGAATGCCCGCGGCTTCGGCGTGATCCTCGATGAGGTGCATGATGCCGTGCAGACAGCGGTGGACAGCCGCCTGCGTACCCTCAGAGTCGCAGAAATCCGGTCTGCCGGGACGCTCCTGATAACGGGCGACATGAAGCGCATGGGAAACGAGCTCGTCGATGCCCTCGTTCTTGGCGGCGGAAATCGGAACGACCGGAATACCGAGCATGGCTTCCATTTCGTTGACGCGGACCGAGCCGCCGTTTTCGCGCACTTCATCCATCATATTCAGCGCGAGAACCATGGGGACATCCAGCTCCATGAGCTGCATGGTCAGGTAGAGGTTGCGCTCGATGTTGGAGGCGTCGATGATGTTGATGATGCCGCAGGGCTTATCCTCCAGAATAAAGCGGCGGGTGACAATTTCCTCGCTGGTATAGGGGGACATGGAGTAGATGCCGGGCAGGTCGGTGACGAGAGTATCGTCATGACCGCGAATCGCGCCGTCCTTTCTGTCCACGGTCACGCCGGGGAAATTGCCGACGTGCTGATTGGAGCCGGTGAGCTGGTTGAAGAGGGTCGTCTTGCCGCAGTTCTGATTGCCGGCAAGGGCAAAGGTGAGCGTCGTTCCTTCGGGCAGGGGATGTTCGCCTGCTTTGACGTGGTAGCGTCCGCCCTCGCCTAAGCCGGGATGATCCACGGGCGTATGCGGCGGCGGGCAGGCAGGCTCGCCTTTTACGGTGCAGGGATTGCTGATTTCAATCCGCTTCGCATCGTCTACACGCAGGGTCAGCTCATAGCTGTGGATGCGGAATTCGATGGGGTCGCCCATCGGGGCGAACTTGACGAGCGTAATCTGCGCGCCGGGAATGACGCCCATATCCAGAAAATGCTGTCGGAGTGCGCCTTCGCCGCCTACGGTATGAATGACGGCACTTTGACCGGGTTTAAGAGAATCCAGAGTCATCGAATGATTCCTCCCCATTCTATATTGAGAATCAAAAGTTTGTAAACACAAACAACTTCCGGTAAACTGCAGGGAATTGTCCTCGCACAGTGTAATGGTTTGAGCGGCGTTTGTAAAGAGGAAAGAGCAGATTTGACAGCATTTTTTGCCGATGATATAATGAACGGAAAAGAGAAGGAAATCCGCGGGCAGAGGGAGCCTGAATGCGCCGGAATCTGCCTTGCATCGGGTTATGGATGGAAAAATCGGGATTTCGGGATGAATCGCGCGAGTTCATTCGTCTGCATGATAAGAAGTCAGCAGAAGGCGAGGCGGCAGACGGCTTTTTTCTGCGGCGAACGGCGCGAATAAGCCTTAGCGAGAAGGAGCGAACATGGAGCAGGAGATACAGGCACTTGAGCTGCCGGAATGGGAAATACTTCCGGATATCGGGCTGTATATGGATCAGGTCGTGACGCTGATGGACAGGACATTCAGCCCGACGCTGCCTAAAGGCGAGATGACCAAGTCGATGGTCAACAACTATGTCAAGGTCGGCATGATTCCGCGCCCGACAGGGAAAAAGTATGATCGCGACCATCTGGCGATGCTCATCATGATCGGCGTACTCAAGCAGGCATTGAGCATGGAGAGCATCAGCCGGCTGCTGGAGGTCATCTGCCGGGACGGCATACAGGAAGGCTATGACCGATTCAGGATGATGACGGAGAGCATCGACCAGTCGGCAAAAATCGGACGGGTTGAGCTTCAGGGCAGCGGCGAATCCGCAGGGGAGCAGGCTCTGCGTTCAGGCATCATGGCGGCACTGTGTACGATACGCACATGCCGCCTGCTGGAAGCGGACAAGAGAATGAACGCATGAAACCGATACACGCCGTCATATCTTTAGACAGATGCGAATTTATCAAAGGGCTTGCAATTAGGTTTGATTGTGGTTTATACTAATCATGAGAAGGTTTTTGTTTAACGGACAAGCTCGAATATGAAATCAGGGAGGGCTGACCATGTTTTGTCCCCATTGTCATAATAAAATTCCGGATGGCTCGAATATCTGCCCGCTTTGCTATGCGAATTTGGCAGGGGTAAAGCCTGAGCGCAGCGAAGCGGAGGGCGGCGAGGAAAGGCAGCCCCGCCCCGAACAGAGGAGCGCGCCCCGCAAGAGCAGCAAGACCGCCTATGCCAAGGGAAGCAGGCAGAGCCGACGCAGTCAGGACCGGACGCCGATGATTATCGCAATCGGACTGATTTTGATTCTGGTGCTGATTATCGCGATGATTGTGCGCTCGATGTTTACGGCGGGCACGCCGGCGACGATTAACACGCCTCAGCCTCAGCAGCAGGCTCAGAATTCGCCGGAGAACAACTTTATTGTGTTCGGCGCGACGAATACGCCCGCACCGGTGGCGGCTACAACGCCGATGATTGAAATCACGCCGACGCCGGAGCCTGTGCAGCAGCCGACGAACGTCACCTATAAAACGCTGCGCAAGGGCGACCAGAGCGTAGAGGTGAAGCTGATGCAGGTGGCGCTGACTGAGCTGGGCTATCTGAAGGGCGCGTCGGACGGCAATTTCGGCACGGCAACCAAGACGGCGGTTGAAGCCTTCCAGAAAGACAACGGGCTGGATGTGGACGGCATCGCGGGCGCAAAGACGCTTGAGAAGCTGTATTCGCTCGCAACCGTGACCCCGCCTCCGGATGGCACGGTGACAGCAGCACCGGGCGACATCATGGATCTGCCGGGCTAAAGAACGATTTACGAAAGAGGCTGTTGTAGGATGCGACAGCCTCTTTTTATGAAAATGGGGTTCGATATGAAAAAGCATTTCTTTATTTTCCTCTTGACGGTGCTGATGCTGGCGTCGGCGTGCGCATTCGCCGCGCCGGAGTTGAGCAACGTGATGGCGGACGACGTGAAGCTGATTTCCGGTCAGAACGATTGGTACTTCGATTTTGAAACGACGGAGGGCGGCACGCTGGCGATGCGCCTGTACAGCGGCGACACCGGAGAGTTCGTCTGCGAAGTGGGCACGGCGCAGGTTGAAGAGGGAACGGGACGCATCAGCTGGGACGGCATGCTGGCAGACGGCAGCGCGGTTCCGGAGGGCAACTACATCCTGATGATTCAGCTGCGCAACTACTGGGGCGAGGAAAGCGAGCAGCAGCTCATTTCCCTGCACATTTACGGCAGCGAGGAGAGCGCAAACGCGAATATGCTCGATTTGAGCCTGCTGGAGGATGCGCAGGAGGCACAGAGCTGGGACGAGCCGCAATCCGAACCGGCTGCGGCGGTGACGGAAGAAGGAAAGAAGCCCGTGCCGCAGGCGACGAGCTTCTGGGATATGGATCCGGATGCGTATGACCTGACCGACCCCGACCATCAGCAGGCAATCTGGAATTTGATGATGCAGCCGATTACGGTGATGGATGTCGGGCAGACGGAGCATGTCTATCCGACGAACACGCCGGGCAGCGACCGCAAGCCCTATGAGCAGAACTGCGCGGGTGAGCTGCACGGGCAGAGCCAGGGCGTGCATGTTCTGGAGGAGGATACGGACGGCGACGGTTATGTGCTGATTGAATCCTATTCCAACGACGGCACCAAGACGGACAACGAATATATGGAATCCCTGAACGCCAAGAAGATACAGGGCTATGTCAAAAAGAGCATCCTGTTCCAAGTGACGCCGTCGAGCAAATATGCGCTGCTGGTGGACAAGCTGCGCCAGAAGATGTATATCTTTGAGGCGGGCGCGATTATCGGCGAATTGGATGTATCTACGGGACTGAACAACGCCAAGCAGCCGTACAACGAATCCCCGGCGGGCGAGTATATTACGGTGAGCAAGGTCGGCGATTTCGACGCGGGCGGCAGAACAATCGGACGCTTTGCCATCCGCATCAACGGCGGCACGCTGCTTCATGAGGTGCTGCACGACAAGGCGGCGGACGGCACGCGCATCTATACGCAGTATGAGGCGCAGCTGGGCATGAAGGCGAGTCACGGCTGCATCCGCATCCAGCGTCGTGCCAACGCGCAGGGGCAGAACATGCAGTGGCTCTGGAATAATCTGGAAAACAAGACGAAGGTCTTTATCTGGGACGATCAGGGGCGGCAGATGTATGAGCCGGAACTGCCGGACAGCGGCTTGCAGCTCTACCGAAACCCGAACGGCGGAAGCAATTACCACGTTGACGAGAACTGCTCCGGCGTCAAGTCGAAGTTCCTGCCGCTGACGGGGGACTTCACATACGGCGATTTGGAGAAGGATGAGTTCAAAAAACTGACGCCCTGCACGTATTGCGGCGCACCGGCGCGCCCGGAAACGCTGTACGAACACTATGTGTTTGAAGCCGAACAGATTGGCGCGAAAGTGACGGACGATGTGAAGGAAAAGTTCGGAATTCAGTAAGAAAAGCCAGAATCGACAATTTAAAAGTCAAAGGACCGTTTTGCTTTCTTTGCGAAAGCGGACGGTCTTTTTAAATAATGAATTTTAAAATAAAGTGTTAGTCACCATGAGAATATTAACCGGAAGAAATGAATACAAATTGAATAATGGACAATTTATTCTTGCAAAAAAATAAAATGACATGATATACTATCGCCACATCGAATAAATCAAAAGCAAAAAATTCAAAACGAACGATGCAATGGGCTGATAAGCGGGAATAAACCGAATTCGATGCAGGAATTGAAATTAAAAAATTCAATTTATAAAAATGCGTGCAGGAACGCGCGTCAAAGATGACGGGAGTGTTAGAGATGATCAAGCTGAAAAACGTGCATAAGACATTCGGACATCTGGAGGTGCTCAAGGGCATTGATTTGGAGGTCGCGAAGGGCGAAAAGCTGGTCATCATCGGACCGAGCGGCTCGGGAAAAAGCACACTCATCCGCTGCATGAACGGCTTGGAGGAAGTGACGAAGGGCGAGGTATACATCGACGGGCATCTGATGACGCACAAGACGCGGGCGGCACTGAACCGGCAGTATTCCTCGATGGTCTTTCAGCAGTTCAACCTGTATCCGCATTTGACAGTGATGGAAAACCTGACGCTGGCACCCATCAAGCTCAAAAAAGTGCCGAAGGAAGAAGCGGAGGAGCTGGCGATGGCGAACCTGCGGCGGGTCGGGCTGGAAAAGAAGGCATTTGTCTATCCGACGACGCTCTCCGGCGGTCAGCAGCAGCGCATCGCGATTGCGCGGTCGCTGACGATGAAGAATCCGGTCATCTATTTTGACGAACCGACGAGCGCACTGGATCCGGAGATGGTTCAGGAGGTGCTGGATATCATGGTCGAGCTGGGACACGACAACATCACGATGGTCGTGGTCACGCACGAGATGGGGTTTGCGCGGGAGGTTGCCGACAGGGTGGTCTTTTGCGACGGCGGATATATTCTGGAACAGGGCACGCCGGAGCATTTCTTCACGAACCCGCAGAACGAACGGACAAAGGCGTTCCCATCCAAGATTTTAAGGTGACAAAAGAGAGGCGATCGGAGCAAAGCTCCGGCGGTTCTTTTGATATTTTCCATTATAAGGAGGACATGACGTATGAAAAAGATTCTTGCAGCAGCATTGGCTCTGTGGATGACGATGGGCGCGGCGGCTCTGGCTGAAGGCACATTCCGCGTGGGCGTCAAACAGGATGTTTACGGCTTCGGCTATTATGACGAGGCGACGGGCGAGTTCTCCGGCATGGAGATTGAGCTGGGCGAAAAGCTCGCCGAGGCACTGGGCTATGATGAGGTGGAATATACGGCGGTGACCGCGGCGACGCGCGGGCAGATGCTCGACAACGACGAGTTGGATTGCGTCATTGCGACGTTTACCATCAAGCCGGAGCGCAAGGAAAGCTGGGATTTCAGCACGCCGTATTATGTGGACGCGGTGACCGTGCTGGTCAAGGACGCATCCGGCATCACGGATTTGGCAGGGCTGAAGGGAAAGAAGGTCGGCGTATCCTCCGGCTCGACCTCCGCGAAGGCGCTTTCCAAGGCGATGGCGGAAGCCGGCGTCATTGATGCGTTTGATGAGGACACGTTTGACGCGGCGACGTTCAACGGCGGCGTGAGCTTCAAGATTTTTGACGACTATCCGGCGATTTCGATGGCTCTGGACGCCGGCGATGTGGATGCGTTCTGCGTGGATAAATCCATTCTGGCAAACTACAAGACGGACGGCCGCAGCTTTATCGAGGATTCCTTCTCGCCGCAGGAATATGGCGTGGCGACCAAGAAAGGCTCTGAGCTGAGCGGCAAGATCGAGGCTTTGATTACGGAATGGCTGGCGGACGGCACGATCGACGGCATGATCAAAGAGTGGGGCTTGGAGTAAGAAATACCGGTTACCCGCACCCTTTCTTCGCTTCGTGCCGGCATGATTGGGATTTAGCGTTATGGAAATCGCAAGGAGTGCTTGCGCGGCTATGCGGGTTTTCTGAAAAAATCCATCGGTCGGGTTTGGGCGGCAGTCCAAGGTAATCTGAAAAGGACGTGATGAATGTGGAGACGATTTTCAGCGGAAAGGCGTGGGCGACGGTATGGCGGTATCGCGCGACGTTTTTAAACGGACTGCTCAATACGCTGGAGAGTGCCGTAGTAGGGCTGGGCATTGCGCTGATTATCGGATTTGCATTGGGCTTGATGGCGACCAGCGGAAAACGCGCATTGCGCGTCATTGCCCGAATCTACGTCGAGTTCTTCCAGAACACGCCGCTGATTTTGCAGGTATGCTTCCTGTATTACGCACTCGCTTATTCGGGCGTGAAGATATCGGTGGTGGTCGTCGGGTTCATCGCGCTGGGTTTTTATCACGGGGCGTATGTCGCGGAGGTTGTGCGGGCAGGCATACAGGCTGTGCCCTGCGGACAATTCGACGCGGCATGGGCGCAGGGGTTTGGCCACACGGAGACGATGAAGCACATCATTTTGCCGCAGACGGTCAAAATCATTCTGCCCCCGATGGTCAATCAGGTGGTGGCACTCATCAAGAACACGTCGTGTCTGTTTATCATCGGCGGAGCGGATTTGATTGCGACGACCTATAACTTCGTTACGGGCGAAAGCACAGGCGGCGCATATGGTCCGGCGTATCTGGTCGGCGGGCTGCTGTTCTTCGTGGTTTGCTATCCGCTGTCGCTGATGGCGGGCAGATGGGAGAGCAGGCTCAAGGAGCGCGACAAAGCGCAGGTAGAGGCGATAGAAGAAAAGGAGGCGACGGTATGAGCAGCTTCCTTCAGGATCTCAAGGGGAGCTTCGGCATCCTCGCCAATCCGGATGTCATCAGCTATCTGATGCACGGACTGATGTTTACGCTCGCCATATCCATCATTGCAATCGCGGTCAGTCTGGTTCTCGGCGTAATCCTTGCGCTGACGAGGAACTACTGCACACGCGGGGCGGCACGCATCCTGCGGAGAATTGCTTCTATATATATTGAGCTTTTTCGCAATACGCCGCTGATGCTTTGGATGTTCGTGTGCTTTGTGCTTTGTCCCGCACCGGCGGTCAGCAAGAAGTTTGCACAGCTGCTGGGCATGAACTCGACGGTCGCGGTCAAGACGCTGTTCAAGGCGATTGTCGCGCTGACGCTGTTCACGTCTGCCATTATGGCGGAAATCATACGCGGCGGACTGAACGCCGTTCCGAAGGGTCAGTTTGAAGCGGCATATTCACAGGGGTTCAGCACCTTCCGGACGATGACACTGATTGTGCTTCCGCAGGCGGTCAAGAGCATTGTGCCGACGCTGCTCTCACAGATGATTACGACCATCAAGGACAGCAGCTACATGGCGAGTCTGGTGACGGTGGAGCTGATGGCGTGTACGAAGCTCATCATCAGCAAGGCAAACGCCTATAACGGAACATGGGTTGACCGATTCAATCGGGGAACGATTCATGTGACGGATGTGTTCGTGTTGTTTGGGTTTGCGTTTCTGGTTTACTTCGCGATTAACTTTACGCTTTCGTGCGTAGTCAGGCGGATGAGAAGCCGTCGGAGCTGAAAAAATAGGGAATTATGGAAGATGTTCTTCTCGATGCGGGGAGGGCATCTTTTTTGATGCGCAGGAGTTGCGCGAAACCGCCCGCATGCGCCAATCTGCCGTGTTTTGAAAACCGCGGCGGAGCTGAGGACGGAAGAACGTACAGCCTGCCGTAAACGCTGCGCACGGAGGAGCAGGGGAGCAAAACAAAAAACGGGCTAAACATCGGACGTCTGACATAAGGCACTGAATCGTGCTAAAGCGCGAAAGCAAAAAGCGGAAAAAGAAGAAAATCAGAGGGATTGTTGGAGAAAATAAATGAGTGAATGTGCAAAATATACAAAATTAAGCGAGGTGTGGAGCTGAAAGTTTGTGAATGATTTGCGTATGAGCAGTATGGAACGCTCGGCGGCGTTGACATGAATCGCTTAAATGATACGCGCGGTAGCGTGGATATAGGAAACGCGAAAAGAGGGAAAGGATGGAAGCTGAAAAAAGCAAGCGTGGATTGAAAAATCGGGAAGCGGGCAAAAAACGGATGAAGAAGAAAAAACTCAAAAAAATCGAAAAAAATTTCAAAAAAGGGGTTGCAATTATCCGAAAAATAGAATATAATGTGGCAGATGTCTGCAAAGGGGATGAAGTAACAGATTGCTCACTGGCCGGTGAGGGAACTGTTATGGACCATGTCCGCCAATCGGACGACGGCTCAAGGTCCGTCATGCAGGGCAAAAGCCAAGCAAGTCGTACTTGAGTACGAACAAGGAGGAAATGAAATGGCCAGCAAGAAAATCCGCATCAAGCTCTGGGCTTACGAGCACAGCCTCGTTGACCAGGCTGCTGAGCGCATCGTAGAGACCGCTCGCCGCACCGGTTCCAAGGTGTCCGGCCCGATCCCGCTTCCCACTGAGAAGGAAGTTGTTACGATTCTGCGCGCACCGCACAAGTACAAGGATTCCCGCGAACAGTTCGAGCAGCGCACCCACAAGCGTCTGATCGACGTTCAGAACCCCACTCGCGCCACCTTTGACGCGATGGAGAAGCTCGATCTCCCCGCTGGTGTGGAAATCGAGATCAAACTGTGATCAGGAGGTAAGTAGATATGAAGAAAGGTATCGTCGGCAAGAAGATCGGCATGACGCAGATCTTTACCGAGGACGGCCGCCTGATCCCGGTTACCGTTATTCAGGCAGGTCCCTGCCCGGTCGTTCAGAAGAAGACCGTGGAAAACGACGGCTATGAGGCGATTCAGGTCGGCTTCGACGCTTACGCTGAGAACCGTGCCGAGAAGCTGGTGAACAAGCCCCTGAAGGGTCACTTCGCCAAGGCGAACGTCGCCCCCTGCCGCAAGCTGCGCGAGCTGCGCCTTGAGGATTGCTCCGCTTACAACGTTGGCGACGAGGTGAAGGTTGATGTCTTCGCCGCGGGCGACAAGGTTGACATCACCGGCACCTCCAAGGGTCATGGCTTTACCGGCGCGATCGCCCGTTGGAACCAGCACACCGGCCCGATGGCTCACGGCTCCAAGTATCACCGCGGCGTAGGTTCCCTGAGCGCGAACTCCACGCCGTCCCGCGTGTTCAAGAACAAGAAGATGTCCGGCCACTATGGCGTTGACCGTGTCACCACGCTGAATCTGAGCGTTGTGCGCGTGGATGCCGAGCGCAACCTGCTGCTCGTGCGCGGCGCTGTGCCGGGCCCGAACGGCGGAACCCTCGTGATCCGCGATTCCGTCAAGGCCTGATAAGGAGGAACCGTCACAATGCCTAAGATTGCAATGCTGAATCAGGAAGGCGCTAAAGTCGGTGAGATCGAGCTGAGCGAAGCGATCTTCGCCTCCGAGATCAACGAGAGCGTCCTGCACCTGGTCGTTCGCAGCCAGCTGGCCGCCAAGCGCCAGGGCACCCAGTCCGCCAAGACCCGCGGCGAAGTTCGCGGAGGCGGACGCAAGATCTACCGCCAGAAGGGCACCGGCAACGCTCGCCATCATGGCAACCGTGCGCCGCAGTTCACCCACGGCGGCGTCGTATTCGCGCCGAAGCCGCGTGACTACGTCGTGAACGTCCCGAAGAAGGTTCGCCGCCTGGCGCTCAAGGGCGCCCTCACCTCCAAGGTGAACGATGGCGAGATGATCGTTCTTGACAAGATCGCCCTGACCGCGCCGAAGACCCGCGAGGTCGCCAAGATCCTCAAGAACCTGGGCGTCGAAAAGACCGCGCTGCTCGTGCTCGCCGGCCCGGACGACACCATCACCCGCGCGTCCGCGAACATCGCGGGCCTGAAGACCGTTTACGTCAACACGATCAACGTGTTGGATATCCTCGGCAATGAGAAGTTCATCATCACCGAGGAAGCGGTCAAGCTCGTTGAGGAGGTTTACGCGTAATGAAGAATCCTCATGATATCATCCTCCGCCCCGTTCTGACTGAAAAGTCCTACGACGGCATGGCGGACAAGCGCTACGTTTTCGAAGTAGCGATCAACGCGAACAAGATCGAGATCAAGCAGGCTGTGGAAGCCGCGTTCGGCGTGAAGGTTGAAAGCGTCAACACCCTGCGCACCCTCGGCAAGATCAAGCGTCAGGGCCGTTACGCCGGCCGCACCCCCGAAATCAAGAAGGCTTACGTCACGCTGAAGAAAGACTCCAAGACCATTGAGTTCTTCGACGGCATGGCGCAGTAACAGGGAGGTTAACGAAAATGGCTATTCGTGTTTATAAGCCGACTTCCCCGGCCAGACGTTTCATGTCGGTGCTCACCTACGAGGAAGTCACCAAGACGGCGCCGGAAAAGTCCCTTCTGGAAAGCAAGAAGAAGAACGCCGGCCGCAATAAGCAGGGCAAGATCACCGTTCGTCATCAGGGCGGCGGCAACAAGGTCAAGTACCGCGTGATCGACTTCAAGCGCAACAAGGACGGAATCCCCGCCAAGGTTGCCGGCATCGAGTACGATCCGAACCGCACCGCGTTCATCGCGCTGCTCAACTACGCCGACGGCGAGAAGCGCTACATCCTGGCGCCGATCGACCTGAAGACCGGCGACACCGTACTCAGCGGTGAAGGCGCGGACATCAAGCCGGGCAACGCCCTGCCGATCCGCAACATCCCTCTCGGTACGCTGATCCACAACATTGAGATCGTTCCGGGCCGCGGCGGCCAGCTCGTTCGCAGCGCCGGCGACGCCGCTCAGCTGATGGCTAAGGAAGGCGCGAACGCGCAGGTCCGTCTGCCCTCCGGCGAAGTCCGCATGATCTCTATGGACGCGAAGGCAACCATCGGCACCGTGAGCAATGCTGACCACAGCAACGTTCGCATCGGTAAGGCCGGTCGCAGCCGTCACATGGGCATCCGCCCGAGCGTCCGCGGTGTTGTTATGAACCCGTGTGATCACCCGCACGGCGGCGGCGAAGGCAAGAGCCCTGTTGGTCTGCCCGCGCCTGTCACCCCGTGGGGCAAGCCGGCTCTCGGCCTGAAGACCCGCAAGCACAAGAAGTACTCTGACAAGAAGATTGTCAAGCGTGCGGGCAACAAGTAATAGGAGGACTCATCAATGAGCAGATCGGTCAAGAAGGGCCCCTATGTAGCTGCTAAGCTGCTCAAGAGGGTCGAGGAAATGAACGAATCCGGCAAGAAGAGCGTGCTGAAGACCTGGTCCCGCGCGTCCACCATCTTCCCCCAGATGGTTGGTCACACCATCGCGGTACACGACGGCCGCAAGCATGTGCCGGTTTACATCGTGGAAGAGATGGTTGGTCACAAGCTGGGTGAGTTCGCCCCGACGCGTACCTTCAAGGGTCACGCCGGTGAGAGCGCCAGCGGCCGCAAGTAAAGGAGTGAAATCGCATGGCTACCAGAATTCGTGAAAAGGCGAAGGTTCGCAAGGAAACTGCGGACAAGCGTCCCCGCGCGACCGCTCGTTACGTGCGCATCTCTTCCCGTAAGGTGAAGATCGTTATCGATCTGATCCGCGGTAAGCAGGTCGACGAGGCGCTTGCGATCCTGATGTACACGCCGAAGGCTGCGGCTCCCGTTGTTGAGAAGCTGCTGCTTTCTGCGATTGCTAACGCCGAAAACAACCTGAGCATGGACCGTGGCTCCCTGTATGTCGCGGAAGTGTTCGCGAACCCGGGCCCGACGCTCAAGCGTTACGTTGCCCGCAGCCGCGGCAGCGCGTCCCCGATGCTCAAGCGCACGAGCCACATCACCGTCGTGCTCGACCAGAAGTAAGGAGGTTTTCGGATGGGCCAGAAAGTGAATCCGCATGGCGCCCGCGTCGGCGTCATCAAGGATTGGAGTACCCGCTGGTATGCGGATAAGAAGAACTTCGCGGACAATCTCGTGTCCGACGCGAAGCTCCGCAAAATGATTAAGGAGCTGGAGTTCGTAGACGACAAGAGCAAGAAGTCTGTCAAGCTCTACGACGCCGGCATCTCTTCTATTGACATCGAGCGCCGCTTTGACAACGACAAGGTGCGCGTGACGGTGAACCTGAACGTGGCGAAGCCGGGCATCGTCATCGGTGCGAACGGCGCGAACATCGAGAAGATCAAGGCTGCCATCGTGAAGGAGCTGGGCGCGCAGAACGCTCAGGTTATCCTCAACGTTCAGGAAATCAAGAACCCGGATCTCGACGCGCAGCTCGTCGCCGAGAACATCGCTTCCCAGCTGGAGAACCGTGTGTCCTTCCGCCGCGCGATGAAGAAGTGCCTGCAGAGCTCCATGCGTGCGGGTGCTAAGGGTATCAAGACCAGCGTTGCCGGCCGTCTGGGCGGCGCGGACATCGCGCGCAGCGAAGGCTACCACGAGGGTTCCATCCCGCTGCAGACCCTGCGTGCCGACATTGACTACGGCTTTGCCGAGGCGAAGACCGCTTACGGCCGCCTGGGCGTGAAGGTCTGGATCTACAAGGGCCAGGTTCTTCCGACCGCGAAGAAAGCTCCGGCCAAGACCGAAGGAGGCAAATAAACCATGTTGATGCCCAAGAGAGTAAAGCGCCGCCGCGTCTTCCGCGGCCGCATGAAGGGCAAGGCCCAGCGTGGCAACTTCCTGGCTTACGGCGATTTCGGCATTGTTGCCACTGAGCCGAGCTGGGTGACCGCCCGCCAGATCGAGGCCGCCCGTATCGCGCTGACCCGTTACACCAAGCGTGGCGGTCAGGTTTGGATCAAGATTTTCCCGGATAAGCCGATCACGGAGAAGCCGGCTGAGACCCGAATGGGCTCCGGCAAGGGCTCTCCTGAGTACTGGGTTGCGGTTGTAAAGCCGGGCCGTGTGCTCTTTGAGATCAAGGGCGTCGCGGAAGCGGATGCGCGTGAGGCTCTGCGCCTGGCGCAGCATAAGCTGCCGCTGAAGACCAAGATCATCGCGCGTGAAACCGCGAAGACCAGCGAAGGTGGTGAAGCGTAATGAAGAAGAACCAGTTTAACGGCATGACTGCCGCTGAGCTCAATGATAAGGTCGTGGAGCTGAAGAAGGAACTCTTCAATCTGCGCTTCCAGCTGGCTACCGGCCAGCTTCAGGATACGATGGCGATCGCCAACACCAAGCGCGACATCGCCCGTGCCAAGACCGCGCTGCGCAGCCTCGAGCTTAAGGCTCAGGCGTAACCCGGGAAAGGAGATCGCATTATGTCTGAAGTAAGAGGTATGCGCAAGACCCGCGTTGGCGTTGTCGTCAGCGACAAGATGGACAAGACCATCACCATCGCGGTCAAATATCGCGTTCGCCATCCGCTGTATGGCAAGATCATGAACCGTACCACCAAGATCAAGGCCCATGACGAGAACAATGAGTGTGGCATCGGCGACACCGTTCGCGTTATGGAGACCCGTCCGCTTAGCCATGACAAGCGCTGGCGCCTGGTCGAGATCATCGAAAAGGCGAAGTAAGCCCTGTCGGATAAGGAGGAAATAACTCAATGATTCAGCCGCAAACGCGTCTTAAAGTCGCCGATAACACCGGCGCTAAGGAAATTATGTGCTTCCGCGTCATGGGCGGTTCTTTCCGCCAGACCGGCTCGGTCGGCGATATCATCATGGCTTCGGTCAAGAGCGCAACGCCCGGCGGCGTTGTGAAGAAGGGCGATGTCGTGAAGGCCGTTATCGTTCGTACGCACAAGAGCTACCGTCGTCCGGACGGTTCCTACATCCGTTTTGATGACAACGCTGCCGTTATCATCAACAACGACAAGCAGCCCAAGGGCACCCGTATCTTTGGGCCGGTCGCCCGCGAGCTGCGTGAGCACGACTTCATGAAGATCGTGTCTCTGGCTCCCGAAGTTCTGTAAGGAGGGGCAAGAGAATATGCATATCCGTTCCAAGGATACGGTGGTTGTGATCACCGGTAAGGACAAGGGCAAGGAAGGCAAGGTTCTGGTTGCTTCCCCGAAGACCGGCAAGGTCGTCGTGGAAGGCGTTGCTATTGCCACCAAGCATCAAAAGCCGCGCCAGCAGGGCGTGCCGGGCGGCATCGTGAAGAAGGAAGCCGCTATCGACGCCAGCAACGTGATGCTCGTCTGCCCGAAGTGCAAGAAGGGCGTTCGCGTGGGCTACAGCGTGCTCGAGAACGGCAACAAGGTTCGTGTCTGCAAGAAGTGCGGCGCGAGCATCGAAGAGTAATGCAGGAGGAAACAAGTAATGGAAGCGCGTCTTTACGATAAGTACGTGACCGAAGTGGTTCCTGCCCTGCAGCAGAAGTTCGGTTACAAGAACGTGAATCAGATCCCGAAGATTGACAAGATCGTGATCAACATGGGTCTTGGCGATTGCAAGGACAACCCCAAGGCGTTGGAAGTCGCGGTGAAGGAGCTGGAAGCCATTGCCGGCCAGAAGGCGATCACCACCAAGGCGAAGAAGTCCATCGCTAACTTCAAGCTCCGTGAAGGCATGAACATCGGCGCGAAGGTCACCCTGCGCGGCGAGCGTATGTATGAATTCATGGACAAGCTGATGAACATTGCCCTCCCGCGTGTTCGCGACTTCCACGGCGTAAGCGACAAGGCCTTCGACGGCCGCGGCAACTATGCGCTGGGCATTCGTGAGCAGCTGCTCTTCCCCGAAATCGAATACGATAAGGTAGAGAAGGTTCGCGGCATGGAAATGATCTTCGTGACCACCGCTCACAGCGACGAAGAGTGCAAAGAGCTGCTTCGCCTGATGGGCATGCCTTTCACGAAGTAAGGAGGAGGACAATCACATGGCTAAGACCAGTATGATCAACAAGCAGCAGAAGGAGCCGAAGTTCTCTACTCGCGCTTACACCCGCTGCCGCCTGTGCGGCCGTCCGCACTCCGTACTTCGCAAGTACGGCGTGTGCCGCATTTGTTTCCGCGAACTGGCGTACAAGGGAGAGATTCCCGGCGTCCGCAAGGCCAGCTGGTAAGGAGGAACTGAAATGCTCGTTAACGATCCCATTGCAGATATGCTCACCCGCATCCGCAATGCTCAAATCGCCAAGCACGACTCTGTGATGGTGCCGGCTTCCAACATGAAGAAGTCCATCGCCAAGATCCTGCTCGACGAAGGCTACATCAAGAGCGTCGATTTCATCGACGACGGTCTCGCCGGTCAGATCAAGATCGGTCTGAAGTACACCGACAAGAAGCAGAGCGTCATCGTTGGCCTCAAGCGCATCAGCAAGCCGGGCCTGCGCGTTTACGCGCAGTGCGAGGAGCTGCCGAAGGTGCTGGGCGGTCTGGGTATCGCTATCGTCTCCACGTCTAAGGGCGTGATGACCGACAAGCAGGCCCGCGCTGCCAAGATTGGCGGCGAAGTGCTCGCTTACATCTGGTAATCGACGACGCTGAAACGGAGGTAAAAACAATGTCTCGTATCGGAAGACATCCGATCGCAATTCCGGCCGGCGTCACGGTCACCGTTTCCGACGACAACCATGTCGTTGTGAAGGGCCCGAAGGGTCAGCTGGAGCAGACGGTCAACAAGAACATCACCGTCAAGGTTGAGGGCAATGAGGTGCATGTCACCCGCCCGAACGACGAGAAGCAGAATCGCGCTTTCCACGGTCTGTACCGCGCTCTGATCGCCAACATGGTGAACGGCGTGAGCCAGGGCTACAAGAAGACGCTGGCTCTGGTGGGCACCGGCTATCGTGCCGAGGCGAAGGGCGACACCCTGAACATCACCATCGGTTACAGCCATCCCGTCATCATGAAGGCGCCGCAGAACATCACCTTCGCTACTCCGAACCAGACGACCATCGAGGTTTCTGGTATCGACAAGCAGCAGGTGGGCAACATTGCCGCTGATATCCGCGCTGTCCGCAAGCCGGAGCCGTATCATGGCAAGGGCATCCGTTATGCGGATGAGGTTGTCCGTCAAAAGGAAGGCAAGACCGGTAAGAAGTAATAAGGGAGTGAGCGCTAATGTTTACCAAACGTGATCGTAATGAGATCCGTAAGATCCGTCATGAGCGTGTGCGTAAGAAGATCAGCGGCACGCCCGAAATGCCGCGTCTGAGCGTATATCGCAGCCTGAACAACATCTATGTTCAGGTCATCGACGATGTAGCCGGCAAGACTCTGGTTTCCTGCTCCACCCTCGATCCGCAGATCAAGGGTCAGCTCGGTGAGCTGGACAAGAAGGGCGCGGGCAAGCTCGTCGGCAAGACCGTTGCTGAGCGTGCGCTGCAGGCTGGCATCAAGAAGGTCGTCTTCGACCGCGGCGGCTATGTTTACACCGGCCGCGTGGCGGAGGTTGCCGCAGGCGCCCGTGAAGCGGGCCTCGACTTCTGATTCAAGGGAGGATTCAAAAAATGCCTCAGGATATGGAAAAGAAACCGCAGGAGCGCGGCGAGCGCCGTGAGCGCGGTCCGCGCCGCGATCGTCGTCCGGAGAGCGAATTCCAGGAGAAGATGGTTGCCATCAATCGCGTAACCAAGGTTGTTAAGGGCGGCCGTAACTTCCGCTTTGCAGCTCTGGTTGTCATCGGCGACGGCAAGGGCCGCGTCGGCTGCGGTATTGGCAAGGCGACCGAAATTCCGGAAGCCGCCCGCAAGGCGACCGAGGATGCCAAGAAGCACCTCGTTCACGTCAGCATGAAGGGCACCAGCATCCCGCACGAGACCGTCGGCCGTTTCGGCACGGGCGAGATCGTGCTGCTGCCGGCTCCGGAAGGTACCGGCGTTATCGCCGGCGGCCCGGCGCGTGCTGTGCTTGAGCTGTGCGGCGTGAAGGACATCCGCACCAAGAGCTACGGCTCCAACAACCCGATTAACATGGTGAAGGCGACCATCGAGGGTCTGGCTTCTCTGCGCAGCGCCGAAGAAGTGGCGAAGATGCGCGGCAAGACCGTCGAAGAGCTGCTCGGCTGATAAGGAGGAAGAGACGTATGAAATTGCAGGTAACGCTTGTGAAGTCTCCTGTCTCCAGCAAGCCCAACCACATTAAAATTGTGAAGGCTCTGGGCCTGCACAAGATCCGCTCCACCAAGGTGTTTGAGGATACTCCGTCTATCCGCGGCATGATCTTCAAGGTAAGCCACCTGGTGTCTGTGGTCGAAATCAGCGACTAAGGAGGATTCACCATGAAGCTGAATGAGCTGAAGCCCGCACTGGGCTCCACCACCGCGCCGCGCCGTCTGGGCCGCGGCGTCGGCTCCGGCCTGGGCAAGACGTCCGGCAAGGGCCACAAGGGTGCCAAGGCCCGCAGCGGCGGCGGCAAGCGTCCGGGATTTGAAGGCGGTCAGATGCCTCTGGTTCGCCAGCTGCCGAAGCGCGGCTTTAAGAATATCTTTGCCAAGGAATATGCGACTGTCAACGTGAGCGACCTCGAGGTGTTCGAGAACGGCACCGAAGTGACCGCGGCGATGCTGGTCGAGAAGAAGATCATCCGCAAGGAGCTGGATGGTCTGAAGGTTCTGGGCAACGGTGAGCTGACCAAAAAGCTGACGGTGAAGGCCGTAAAGTTCACTGGTTCTGCAAAGGAGAAGATCGAGGCCGTCGGTGGAACTGCTGAGGTGATCTGATATGCTGGAAAAGATGAAGAATGCCTGGCGCATTCCGGAGCTCCGCAAGAAGATCATTTACACCTTTGGCATGCTGCTGATGTACCGCCTGCTGTGCGTGATCCCGGTTCCGGGTATCAACATCGCGGCGGTCGCCAGCGCCGTTAAGGACTATTCGATCCTGGACTTCATGAACATGATGACCGGCGGTTCTTTCCAGAACATGAGCATCATGGCCATGGGTATCACTCCGTACATCAACTCCAGCATCATCCTGCAGCTTTTGACGGTTGCCATTCCGGCACTGGAAAAGCTGGCGAATGAAGGTCCGGAGGGACGCAAGAAGATCAATGAGTACACCCGCTACCTGACCGTCGTGCTGGCGTTCATTCAGGCGGTTGGTCTGGTCTTTGCGATGCGCGCCAACTCGAATGGCGGAATCTGGTACCTTGTTATCGGTCTCTCCATGGCAGCGGGCAGTGCCTTGGCGATGTGGATCGGTGAGCGTATCACCGAGAACGGCATCGGCAACGGCGTTTCCCTGCTGATTATGGCAGGCATCGTGTCCAACATGTTCAACTGGGGTCGTCAGGCCGTGGTTGGCATGGTGAAGGGCGCGGTCAGCCCGCTGGCGGTTATCGTTATCGTAATCGCTCTGCTGGCGATGATCGTTGCCATCACTTTTGTAGATATGGGCGAGCGCCGCATCCCGATTCAGTACGCCAAGCGCGTGGTGGGTCGCAAGATGTATGGCGGTCAGTCCACCTACATCCCGATGAAAATTAACTCTACCGGCGTGATGCCGCTGATCTTTGGCTTTGCCATTCTGCAGTTCCCGGCGACGATCTTTGCGTTCTTCCCGACGAGCGGCATTAACAGGGGATGGCTGACCTTCCAGAACAGCCTCTGGTATCAGGTCGTGCTGGCGGTGCTGATTATCGCCTTCACGTACTTCTACACCAGCATCACCTTCAATCCGGTTGATATCAGCAAGAACATGCAGCAGAACGGCGGCATCATCCCGGGCATCCGCCAGGGTCGTGCGACGAGCGATTATCTCTCCCGCGTATCCAGCCGTCTGACGCTGTTCAGCGCACTGTTCCTCGCAGTTCTGGCGACCATCCCGACCATGCTGACCCGCATCTTCGACATCAGCGCTCCGTTCGGAGCGAGCAGCGTGCTGATCGCGGTTTCCGTCGGCATCGAGACGATTCGTCAGATCGAGGCGCAGATGGTCATGCGTCATCACAAGGGCTTCCTTGGTTGATGACGAGGTCAGCGTGAGGTACTTGAGCATGAACGTGATTTTTCTTGGCCCGCCCGGCGCGGGCAAGGGAACGCAGGCTGTCCGCATCTGCGAGCAGCTGGGCATTCCGCAGATTTCCACGGGCGATATCCTTCGCCGCGCCATCAAGGAACAAACGCCGACCGGTCTGGCTGCCAAAGCCTACATTGACGCCGGTGCGCTTGTGCCGGATTCCGTCGTCATCGACATCGTTCGCGAACGGCTCGCGCAGCCGGATTGCCAGAAGGGCTATGTTCTGGATGGCTTTCCGCGCACGGTGCCGCAGGCGGAAGCACTTGCCGGCTTTGCCGACATCGACGCCGTGGTAGACATCGACGTCAGCGATGAAAAGCTGATTGAGCGTCTGTCCGGCCGTCGGGTCTGCCCGGCTTGCGGCGGAACGTATCACGTCGCCCATCTCGATGGGCGCACGGGCTGCGAACGCTGCGGCGCAGAGCTGATTCAGCGCGACGACGACAGAGCCGAAACGGTACTCAGCCGACTGAACGTTTACCACAAGCAGACGGCTCCGCTGATCGAGTACTACGAGCAGCGCGGGCTGCTGCGCCGTGTGGACGGTGCTCAGCCGATGGAGGATTGCTTCAACGCGATTCTTGCTGCGCTGGGTGAAACGAAATGATTACCATCAAGAATGCTTCTCAAATAGCCAAGATGCGTGAGGCCGGCGCCTTGTTGCACGAGGTTCTTGAGCAGCTGAAAGGGAAGATCGAGCCCGGTATCACCACGAAAGAGCTTGACCGCTATGCGGAAAAGCTCATTCGCGGTTACGGCGCCGTCCCTTCCTTCCTGAACTATGAGGGGTATCCTGCCTCGATCTGCGCATCGGTGGATTCTCAGGTGGTGCATGGCATACCGAGCGATTCCACGGTGCTGCGCGAAGGTCAGATTATCTCGATTGATTCGGGTCTGATCCTTGACGGCTGGCAGTCCGACAGTGCCTTTACCATGGGCGTCGGACTGATCAGCCCAGAGGCTCAGCGCCTGATTGACGTGACGGAGCAGAGCTTTTTCGCCGCCCTTCAAGTGGCGCGCGAGGGATATCGCATAAGCGATATCGGTCATGCCGTTCAGCAATATGTCGAGGAGCGCGGTTATTCCGCGGTCCGCGACCTTTGCGGGCATGGAATCGGGCGCGAGATGCACGAAGATCCAAGCGTGCCGAACTACGGCGCGCCCGGGCATGGTGTACGGCTTCGCCGGGGAATGACCATCTGCATTGAGCCGATGATCGCCGCGGGGGGCTATAATGTGAAAACGCTCCGCGATGGCTGGACGGTAGTCACCACCGACGGCAGCCTCTGCTCACATTACGAACACACCATCCTCATCACGGATGGCGAACCCGAATTGCTTTCGCTACCCGGATATCATAAGGAGGAGAAGCGA